>USGC01000088.1 GCA_900554095.1 uncultured bacterium | reverse complement strand
CCCCCCCATTGGGTTTTTAGGTAAAATAAATTTTTTCATACTTTTTACTCCTTTTTTCTTATTATAAATTATTTTTGAAATTTTGCAAGTTCTATTTTCCATAAATGGCTTGCAAATCTCTGATATCATCTTTTGATATATCTAAAACTTTGTTTGTTGTAGGATTCATAATCCCATTGGGATTGGAGGAATGTGGCAGACCGATTGCGTGCCCGACTTCGTGCTTCATTATTTTTAGTAATTCAAAGTTTGATAACTTTATAGTATTTAAATCAGAAAACTTTGCAATGTCGATTTTGGCTTGAATAAAAGTCCCATCAGGTTTTACTTGAGAAGTTGTCAAACCTACAGCGTGTTCACCATGTTCAACTTTTTCTACAAAATAAACCGGAATATCTGCGTTTTCAGGAGAATTTACGTATTCAAACCGTACCAGCTTGTTGCTTGATTGCTCCCAGGCTGTAAAAGCTTTTTTCATAAGATAGGTGTTCTTGTTATCTTCGATATAAACTTTAATAGGCATATGATTCCACTTGCCAATTGGGTTAGCAATTGCAGAAGCGCCGGTTAAAGCAAGTATAAATAATACGGTTAATAATTTTTTCATAACATCCTCTTGTTTAGTATAATTCTAAAAGCTTGCTTATATCGTTTTGGGTTATGCTTTGGCCCCTCAAGACATATGGATACATAATACTTTTTTTATCTTCATCGTGTCCGAGGCCTAATGCGTGTCCAATTTCATGTCGTATGATTATATCAAGTTCTTCTTGTGAAAACTTACGTCCGTTTTGGCTGTGAATACCAATGTCTATTTTGGACTTGAAAATATTGTTTACACCAATATTTGCGCTTGTCCGGCCGGCTGTTTGGTCAGTGAATTTATCCACAATCCGCACGGTAATATTCGCATAACCGCTATGAACTTTTGTAATATATGTAAATCGGACTTTTCTGCCGGATTTGCTTTCCCAGTCAGAAAAGCCTGATTTTATCATACTTGTATAATCTCCGGTCTCATCAAGGTAAATCCTTATAGGCATCCTGCTCCAGCCTCGTGTAACTTTATCCCAGCCGGTTTTCTTTTCTGCTGCATAACAAGTTAGCGCTGTACAAATTAGCAATAATGCTAAAATTAAAACTTTTTTCATTTTATCTCCTTCACACTAATAATTTGTTTTAAAAATGCATGTCAAAACTTGGAGGCATTCCGTTAACCTTTTCATCTTCTTGCCTCATTGCAGAACCGATTGTAAAACTTTCTGCAAATGCTTTATTAATTTGAAAATTTATATCTCCGTTAAAAACTTCTTCATTTTCTTCTAAAAACTTAAACAGTGGTTCAACCGGTGCTTTTGCGATATTAGACAAGGTGTCGCCGGCTTGTTTTAAAGTCTTTTCACCTATTTCTGGAACTTTTACATTCAATCCGAAAGGCTTATATGGTCTGTTAAATGAAAATTGTGTGTCATTCATAAATTTTCAATCCTTTAATTCATTACAAATTTATTGTCGGTATTTAGGATTTGAAAATTCACTAATAATTATGATTTTTTACAAAAGTTAATATTCTTACTAATTAGGAACATGCAATTTAGAGGTATCAATATCAATAATTCCGCCGGTAGCGCGTTTTAAGGCTTCGGCGTACCTGAGAACGTAATTATAATCAAGGCTGCATTTTTTCCTGTTAACCAGTTCAATAATTCTGTCGGCTTGTTTTTGTGCATTTTGGGGCATATCGGGATGGTCTTTAATTAATGTAAACATAGGCGCATTACCTCTTGCCCAGTTATCAAATCCACATTCCAGCGCATAATTGTATATACTGTCAGCACCGCCTTCGGCTTTTGGTTTTATATGTTCAACAGTACCAATGGATTTTGAAATGAGTCTTATCGCAATTTCACGGGATTTCTTTCGGGAATATTTCATTATAAATGCGTCAGTTTCGTCTTCTGAGGAAGGAAGTTTTTCTGCGATTTTGATAAGATTTTTTTGATGCCGTCTGCTCAAATCTTGTATATTCTTGTAGGTTAATCCGATAAACTTTTTACGGGAAAATGTTGTATCAGGCACCTGTTTGTATATTTCACGGTAACTTTCGTTGATTATTTCTGTAAATTTTTCTAATTTATCCGCATCAAGATGTTTTTTACAATATTCGTAAACCTGGCCGAAAACTTTACTTTGTTTTTTAATTAAACTAGCTTCGATTGTACCGGTTTGAGACTGTAAAAGCTGTGATAATGTTTTTTGCGGATATTTTTTATTAAGCTGTTTAAGCAAATTAAATATTTTCTTTTCAATCGGATGCATGAAACTTTGGTATTTGTCTAAATGCTTGAGGATAACACCAGATTTTTCTTTAAAGATCCCTGCCGCTTCAAGTTTGTCAATTTCAGCTTTGTCAATTAACTTTCTACCGCAGCAAAAGCACGGCACATCAAGACTTGCTAAACTTGTAATGGCTTTTTTGCCTGTTAAATTTTTTAAAGAGCCGCCTGTAAACGAAAACGTGTCATTGCCTGTCAATACAGGTCCCCTGTATTGAGAATAATCATTACGATTATTCTTAAATCTCTCTGAATGGTTTATATTATAAGTAATATTATTGATTAACATGCAAATTTTCATATTATTAAAAGTCTCATAATAAAAAAATTTGCTAATATATTAACCTATGTATACAATTTTTTTAAATCTAAATCTATTATGTTTGAAGAAAGCGTTTTTAAAACACTTTTAAGGTTTTCAATGTATTCTTTGCTTCCCAGCATTTCTTTTTTGTAAAGAGATATGAGTTTATCCGTATGGATTTGAGCATTAGAGGGCATGAGGGGATTTTCTTCTATCTGAATTTCAATCGGGTAATGGTGGCGGGAATTGTTGCAATGAGTGCATTCGAGGGCAAAATTCAGAGAGTTGTTCATTCCGTTCATGCTTTTGGGCAGCAAATGCTCGAAAGTTCCGACAGCAGGATGGATTAAGTTTAATGCAATTACTTGCGGTCGCTTTCTTGCGTTTTTAACAACGAACGCGCATACCTCATCGCTTGAACGAGGAAGCCGTTTGGCAATTTCAATAATTTCTTCTTTTATTTTTTTGTTGTCTATGTTTCTTACAATATTTTTAATTTTGGTTATGAAGACCCGCCGGCTGAAAGGTTTTTTCGGCGTAGGGGTAAATATAATATCATTGGTTGTTATCATCAAATTTCTGAGCCGCCGCGCAGCTTTTTTAGGCAAAATTCTTCGGTAAAAATTTATTTTATTAAATATATTGCTTTGAATTCTAACAAGCGCAAGCTCATGAGAAGCTTTTTTCATCAAAAGAAGTTCCTGAAAGTTTTTGTCAGGATATTTGGCCGCAAGTTCTTTCAGCATATTAAAAACCTGCTTTTCTACCGGAAACATAATTTTAGAAAACGGCTCTAAAATAGGTATTACTAAAGAAGCCGGGCCTGACAATTCTTTAAGCTGTAAAAGTTTATTGTAGATTTCAGGATGAAGCATTTCTCGGCCGCAGCACAGGCATGGAATTTTGTAATTCAAAAGATTGCGAAGTTCTTTTCTTGTTAAAGGAATTTCGTCAATTTTACACTTGAATTGTGCAATGTTTTCGCTTTTGACAATTCTTTTCTCCATAAACCGTCCTTTTGGGTTCTAATTTTATTATTCCCAAAATTCGGGGGTTATGAACATTTATTTTAAAGATTTTAACCCATAGGCGGCGGCTGAATATAAAGCGGCAGAAGCTTTCCGTAATCGCCAGTTTCTGTCTTAATTTTTTCTTGCACTAATTGAGATAAATATTCACCGAGCGGATAAGGGTTTTGCTGGTATGATATTCCGCCTAAGAAGGGTAGCAGCTTATCGTCAGTTATAACAAAATAATCTCCGTTATCAATAATTTCTTTAACTTTATCAAGGAGAACAGCGCCTTTGATTTCTTCGTTTAACAGCAAATAGGCCATATTTTTTCTTGCATCTAGCGCAACAAGTGTAGGCTTGTTTGTTGTATTTATTTTTGCGAGGATTTCCAAAGATGAAACACCTGCTGCTTTAATGTTTAACTGCTGCGCCATAACGCGGGCAACTGTTGTGCAGGCGCGAATTCCAGTAAAACTTCCGGGGCCAGTGTTTATTCCTATTAGCGATAAGTTTTCAGGTTTAACATTGTTCTTGTTTAATACTTTTTCTATTGTTGAAATCAAAAATGCGCTGTGGTATTTGCTGTCATGATTTACAACAGTTTCAGAAGAGAGAATTTTTTTGTCTTTTGATAAAACAACATACATTTTATCAAGGCAGGTATCAAAACATAATGAATAATTATTTTCTGTCAATTTTTTAACCCTTCTATAATTTTTGAATTTTCTTCACCAAAACTTTCAAA
This sequence comes from uncultured bacterium, assembly GCA_900554095.1. Classification (GTDB taxonomy): domain Bacteria; phylum Cyanobacteriota; class Vampirovibrionia; order Gastranaerophilales; family Gastranaerophilaceae; genus Scatenecus. The sequence continues at coordinate 2,915 of USGC01000088.1, read as the reverse complement.
AGAATACTTTCTTGAGTCATCATCCTCGTATGTAACGTTAATCTTAATATGATTAAACGGGATTTCATCTTGAGAGAATTCGGCCCATTCAACAAAAGTTACTTTTCTACCTTCACTGTATTCTCTCAGTTCATCTACAATTGTTCTGACGCCTTCATTTTCAAGTCTGTACAAGTCAAAGTGATAAATAGGAATTCGGGCTGTATGATATTCATTCAGGATTACAAAACTCGGGCTTGTAACCTTTTCTTTGACATCAAGCGCATCAGCAACAAGTTTTACAAAAGCAGTTTTGCCGGCACCGATTTCACCGTATAAACTTATAAAACAGCCGTTTTCAATCAACTTTGCGAAATTTTGCGCAAGTATTTTGGTATCATCTAATGTTTTGCAAATTTTTTCAAACTTATTAATCATAATTCACTATTACGCGGTTTCTTCCGCTTTCCTTTGCTATATAAAGTGCTTTGTCGGCTTTTTTAAGCAAATCTTTTGCCAAATCATAAGATTTAAACTCATATACGCCTAGACTGATTGTAACATTAATAATTTTAGTTTCACAATCCTTGTTAACTTTTGATAAGTCAATTTTTTTATTTTCCACAGCCGTGCGTAAACGTTCAGCAACCATTGCAGCCTCATCAATTTTTGTAAAAGGTAAAAGAATTCCGAATTCTTCACCTCCGTAACGTCCTGCAATATCGTATTCACGTAATTGAGAGCGCATTATTTTTGCAACGGTTTTCAAAACCAAATCACCTGCCGCGTGTCCATATAAATCGTTTACTTTTTTGAAAAAGTCTATATCAGTCATGATTGCACAAAGAGGGACTTTTTGTCTTTTTGCGCTTGCTGTTTCTTGTTTTATACGCTCATCAAGCTGTCTTCTGTTGTAAAATCCCGTCAATGCGTCAAGAGTTGCGTGTTTTAGAATTTCTGCATAAACGTTTGCACGGTTGATTGTTGTGGAAGATTGCTTTGCCAATTGTTCAAGGTAACTTATATCGCTGTTGGTTAAGGCATTTCCCATACTTTTAGCCGCAATACAGCCAAGTATAGAATTTTCGTTAATGAGAGGAAAAACACCTGTCTTGCTGTCATCTGTTAAATAAAAATCCGATTTTTCATCTATGAGTTTTAAGCTGTCGTAAATCTTTCTGTCGTTGCAGTTTGCAGGCCATAAAAGTTCAAATCGGCCGCTTTCTTTTATAAAAATATATATAAGATGATTTGACATGAATTTATCAATCATTTCCCCAAGCAGCGGGATAATATAATTTAATTCATATTGGGTTTCAATGATTTTTGCAATGTTTTTCATCAGTTCATGAAAGTCAATGTTTTTTTGCATACTTTCAGCGAGGATAATGTTTTGGACTTTCAATGAAATTTGATAAGAAGCAAGCTTTACAAAATCAGTTAAACTCTGATTTATTCCTCCGCAGAATTCTATCAGCCCGATAATTTTTTTCTGCTTGATGAGTGCATAATACAATTTGTTATCTTCTTTTATAATAACTTTTTCTCCCAGCGCATCAAAGATGTCATAAAGAGGATTGTTAAGGTCATCAAGATGCATCCACATTTTTGAAAAATCTTTTAATGAATTTGTAAACCTGTCAAACACATAGATTTTCAAATCATCTGTATTAAAGTTTTTACGAAAAAAATCCCTTAAACAGCTTACAACCGTTTGAGTATTGTAAGTTTCGTCAAGAGATTTTGATAAGTTTTCAAACTTTTCTAACATTAAGCCTCTAATTTTTGAAGAATTTCATCTGCAATATCGAAGTTAGCATAAACATTTTGAACATCGTCGTGTTCTTCAAGCTTGTCCAAAAGTTTTAAAATACTTGCGGCAGTTTTTTCATCTGTAACAGAAACAGTATTTTGCGGTAATCTTGAAAGCTCTGCCGATACTGATTTGAAACCTTCTTTTTCTAACCCTTCAACAACATTTTGAAAATTTTCGACTGTTGTTAAAACTTTGTATTCATCTTCGTCTTCGGTTACATCAAGCGCATCAAGGTTAATGGCCGCTTCAAAGAGTTTTTCAAAATCTGTATTTGCATCAAAGGTGATTACTCCGCGCTGGTCGAACATCCAGCCGACACAGCCTGTAGCGCCGAGACTTCCGTTATATTTTGTGAAATAGCTTCTAATATCACCGGCAGTTCTGTTTCTGTTGTCAGTCATTGCCTCAATAACAACAGCAACACCACCTGCGGCATACCCTTCATAAGTTAATTCTTCATAGTTTTCAGCGCCTGTTGCGCCGGCACCTTTTTCAATTGCGCGTTTGATATTATCGTTAGGAAGTCCTGCGGCTTTAGCTTTTTCAATAGCTGTTCGGAGACGGAAATTCCCGGCAGGATCAGCGCCTCCAAGTCTTGCTGAAACTATTAATTCTCTTGAATATTTTTGAAACACAACCGCGCGTTGTGAATCAACTTTAGCTTTTTTGTGTTTAATGGTTGACCACTTTGAGTGTCCTGACATTTTATCCTCCAAGTCTTTGTTAATTTTCCTTATATCTTAATAATATCAAAAATAAATTTTTCCGCAAACTTTACATTGAAATTTCATTTGCTATAATAATTACAGTTGAAATTAATTAAAGGCAGGATATGAGTAAATATTTATTAGAAATCGGATGTGAAGAATTACCATATAAGTTTATACCGTCAGCAATTGAACAGTTGCAAAATGGTTTTGAAAACTTTTTAAATTCAAATAAAGTTGGCTATAACGAAGTTAAGGTTTATGCAACGCCGCGTCGCCTGGCTGTGATAATCGACGGACTTGAAAAAGAAAGCCCGGACGAAGAACGCATTGTAAGAGGGCCTATTAAAAAAGTTGCTTATGATGAAAACGGCAATCTATTTTATGAGGGACATAGATTTTTCTGGATAAAG
>USGC01000087.1 GCA_900554095.1 uncultured bacterium | reverse complement strand
CCCCAACGATTGCCGTCTATTCATGCCTTTTGCCTCCTTTTTAACTTATTAACTATTTAACTATATTATAACCTTTTTTAATAATTTTTTCAAGTCATTTTTATTTAAAAAGTTCATTGAACGTAATCCATGCGGAAAGCACATGCTGTACATTATCAATTCTTATTTCTTTTGACTTGTTGCCAGCCTTTGCAGAACGCCAGTATGCATTATTTGGAAGCCCGCCTTTCTTGTCTCCGGTTTTAACCTGATAGCGGCCCAAGAACCTTGTTCCAAGTCTTAATCCGTTCATAACCCGATGTTTTAAATCTTCGTCATCAACAACAGCGTATATCGCAACAAGTCCTTCCATCATTGTTCCGATACTGCAAAGCCGCGCATTACCCATGAATGAGCCTACAAGCGGGTCTTTTGCGTCTGTAATCTGTTTTGACAAAATCGAATTGGCCATCTGTTCAGCATGTTTTTGTAACAAAATTTTCTCATCTTTTGTCAAAGTATTATTTTGAGTTTCAAAAAGTTTTTTAGTCGCAAGCATTGCCCAGTGGTCAAACGGGACGTCTGTACCTTTATTTTTTCGGGAATTTGCAAGGTATAAAAGCGTATTTTTAGATGCCGCAATCCATTTTGGCTGAGGATCTACATCATACAAGTACAAAAGCCCCAATGCCGCTTCGCCCGGATAGTACAATGATACAAAGTTTTCGTCCTTCTGTTTTGCGTCAACTAAATATTTTGAATAAAAACTCCCATCACTTTTCTGCATGTAAATAATAAAATTTCCAAGCCCGCGGATTGTTTCTAAATCAACTTTTTTGTCAGGATAAAGGTTTGAAAGCCCGATTAAAGCCAAACCTGAGCCGCCAAGCTTTGCCTGAGGCGAGTCGAGTTTTTCTTCTTCCATTTTAGAAACAACGGCGAACATGTCAGGCGAAATTTTTTTAACATAATTTTTTATAAAATATTCAGAAGCCTTGTAGCGTTGTTTTTGCAGCGTGTAATCGTTCAAATATTTTTCGCACAAATACATTGAATACAAAGTTCCAGCATGACGCAGGGCGTTATATTTTTTGCTGTTGTATTTGACTTGCGGATTAAGATTTGTGAGGTATACAAACCGGCCTGAAGGCAGCGTCGCGTTAGAAAGATATTCAATTGCAAGCGGAATTTCCTCAGTCATAACTATGCTGTCTTGTTTTTCTTTTGTCATAAAAGCTTCGGCGGCTTTTTGCTTTGAGACAAACGCACTTACAAATGCCGCAGCGCACAAAAGCAATATAAAAATATATTTAATTTCAAAAAAGTAATTTTTCATAATAAAAATTATAACACAATTTTCAAAAAAGTCTTGCAATTTAAAAAAAATATGCTACAATTATAGCAGAAATAGGAGAAGGTTAGATGATAAGCGGTTTGAACACGAACACGCAAAATCAATACAAACAAGCGTTAATTCAAAAAAATTACAATGAAATTTACGCACATGAGCTTGCGCACCAGAGGGCAGGCGGAAGCCTTGCTGGCGGCATTGTAATTGAAAGAAACGCTGAAGGTATTCCGGTCAGCGGACACGTTCCAATAAAAATGCCGGTTCTTGACAAGAGCAATCCGGACAAAACAATTAAAGATGCCAATACCGTAATTGCCTCTGCAATGGCGCCTTCAGATCCGTCATCTCAGGATTACAATGTTGCAAACCAAGCCCGCAGCATTAAATCCCTTGCCCAAAGTTACAAAAACGAACACACAGGCAAAAAACTTGATATAATAGGTTAGCTATGAAGAAATACTTTTTATTTATTTTAACAGCACTCATAATAGGTGCTGGTGTACAAAGTGCTGTTTTTGCAGAACCCGTGGTTTACAACACTCAAACCCAAAAAGTTCACAAAGTAAACTGCCAATGGGCAAAAAAATGCACGAAAAACTGCGTTAAAATCGACCGCAAAGACGCATACGCCCGCGGCGGAATCCGCTGCAAATCTTGCGGAGGCTAAATCTGGACGCGAATTAGACTGTTAACTTTGTTAATATATTCATCATTTTCGAAGTCTTGAACAGCTTTACGCATATTTTTTTCAAGTGCAAGTTCGGTAATCACAGTAATATTTGCCGTGTTATCCTCTGAAACACCGCGCTGTACTATACTTTGCAAACTTATGTCATTATCTTCACAAATTTTTCCGATAGTACCGATTACGCCCTTATTATTCTTTGCGTTGATGGAAAGATAATATTTGTTCATAGTATCGTTAATATCAACACAGTTAGCCTTCGCATCATGCCGGCAGCGCATCATCGGCAGAAGATAATCAGTCTTGCCTATTTCAGCGGTAATGGCCAGAATATCACCAACAACTGAGCTTGCCGTCGGGAATTCACCGGCGCCCGGGCCTGAAAGCGTAATATCCCCAATCGGATGCCCTGAAAGGCTTACGGCATTAGTTACGTAATCGATGTGCGCAAGAGTTGATTTCTTAGAAATCAGCATTGGATGAACCCTAACATCTGCATTGTTGTCTTCGTCAATTGAGGCGGAGGCAATAAGTTTAATTTTGTAGCCCAAATCGTTTGCGGCCTGCATATCTTGCGCGCGGATTTTCGTAATACCTTCGCGGTAAACGTTTTCGATTTTAATACGCTTTTTGAAAGCGATTGTTGCTAATGTTGTGATTTTGTATGCAGCATCAAAACCTTCAACATCGCCTGTCGGATCTGTTTCTGCATAACCAAGCTCCTGTGCTTCTTTCAATACATCAGCGTATGACGCGCCTTGCACATCCATTTTTGTCAGAATATAATTTGTCGTTCCGTTAAGAATTGCTTCAATTTTGTTTATTCTGTTGCCCGCAAGAATTGTCTTTATAGGCATAATAATCGGAATACCGCCTGCGATTGCGGCTTCATAAAGAATTACGCGGTTGTGTTCTTCTGCAAAATTAAAAAGCTCTTCGCCGTGCTTTGCAAGAAGTTCTTTATTAGCAGTAACAATGTGTTTGCCGTTTTTAACAGCTCGTTTAATCAAGTCAAAAGCAGGCTCAACACCGCCTATAAGTTCGCAGACAATGTCAATATCAGGATCATTAACCACATCTGACGGATTGTCTGTCAAAATTGATTTGTCAAGATTTTTGATATTTCGCGGTTTGTTAACATTTTTCACCGCAATTTTCGTAACTTCTAAATTTCTAAAAGGCAAAAGGGTTTTGTAAACGCCGGTTCCGACCGTACCCAAACCTATAATTCCGATTTTAACTTTATTTTTTTCACTTTTCATAGAACAATATTAGCACAAAAAATTATTTTAACCAATCTGTGCACAGTTTGACAAAACGGTCTTTCTCATCCAAAAACAAGTCTTCTGCATGAAGACCGTTCTCGAAAAGTTCGTATTTCTTTATGCATTCGGCTTTTTGGTAAAGGCTTTCGGTGTGGTGCGGAAAAACGGTCTTGTCGTGGCAGCCGGCAACAAAAAGCGTCGGCACGCTGATTTTATCCACCAAATCTATGGGGTTAATCTTTTTATGAATTACAATTGACGGTCTTATTGAACACCAGCGCCGCGGTTCAAACTTTTTTAAGGTAGGTATGAATGCGTTTTTGTGCCACATATGGTTTTCGATTTTCTCAAATACGCTGTAGGGCGAAACCGCAATAACTTTGTCCACATCATTTTTACGCGCGCTATGGATTAAAACCAGCCCTCCGCCCAGCGAAAAGCCAATTAGATAAATCTTTTTATAATGTTTTTTCGCAAAGTCAACAACCGCTTCGACATCGAGGGTTTCCTTAGCGGTAAACGTGTAGAACCCGGAGCTTTTGCCATGACCGCGAAAATCCATTGATATAACATCGAAATCCCCGCAAAAAGCCTCTGCCATTTTGCTAAAAGCATTGCTGTCCTTTGTCATAAACCAGCCAGGGCATATGATTATAACTTCATCATACCCGTTTTTGTGCCAATTTATGGATATATTAATATTGTCTTTAGTTTTTAAAAACAGATTTTCCACTAATATTTTTCAACTTTTCCGTTGTTGTGCGATATGGAAATTGTATCATAATTTCCGAGATAATTCTCTTTCTTAACAGTTGAAACAAAGCTGTCTTCACCGGGCATATCTCTTTTCAATGACTTAACAACCTTGCCAGATTTTGTATCATAAACTTCATAATCGCTGACAATCCAGCTTTTACCTTTTTGTGCAAGGTCTTGGATAAGAATGCGGGTTTTATCAATGTGCTTATTTTTTGACGGCTGTTCGTATTGGAAAACACGTCTTAATTTTCCGGTAGATCTGTCAGTAAATTGTGCAACCAAATTAGTGTCAAAGCTTTTCGGGGTAAAATGTATATTCATAAATTCGCCTTTCTTTTAGTGTACTTTCTACACTAAAAGTATACAGCTTTAATCTCTCTTGTAAAGAGCAATTTAAAAAATTCTTTTTATTGCCTCAACAATCTTTTTTATCAAACAGGATAAAGAAAACTTCTCATCCGGCATAACAGGCTCTTTGCTGAAGCCGAAAACATCTTTGCCTTCATTTTTTGCAAAAATACTGTCATCAGTCAAATAGAATTTTTCTTTATTTTCTTCTTTTTCTTTTTTCCCCTGCGCCATGTAACCGAGATTACCGCCGCCTCCATCGTTGTTCATGCTAGCAGCTTCTCTTATAACAGGCTTGACGCTTGCAACGTTAAAATCGAAACTCATAACATTTTTCCCTTTTTGTTAGTTCCCTTATATATATAAAGTATTTTTAACATGAAGAAATGTTACAATTATCGAAAATTCTTTACAAAATTTTACAAAGTGTTATGGCCGCTCAAACTTTATCACTGACTGGGTTTTGAAACCAATCTCAAACAAATCACGCTTTCTGATAGCCGAGGTTATATCCGGGTAATAGTCCGGAGTGTTTGGTGTAACTATAAATTCGACTATGTTGCTGTCTTCGTCATAGTTTAGTTTAATCTTTCTTATCAAAGCAAGATGCGCACGGTCAAAGCCATCTGCTATCCGTAATATTCCCCCAAGACGCTTTACAATTTTTCTGTCTTTTTTGTCCAAATCCGAATAGATTTCGTGCTTTTCTTTATCAGGAAGCCCCCCGCGGTGATAGAGCGCAATGCAGGCTATCAAATCAGTATCATGCTCATCAAAACCTTTTATACCGTTTTCAACAATCATTTTCATACTGTGTTTGTTGTGGCCTTTTGATTCAATGTAATACCCGATATCATGCAAAAGTGCGGCATTTTCAAGAAGTTTTCTAAAGTGTGAAGGCATTTCCATTATCTTTTCGCAAACCTCGTCAAAAATCATTACAGCAATCCGCCTGACTTCTGTCGGGTGCGAGCTGTCGTAGGAATATTTTTTTAGAAAATCTTCTGCTGAAAGTTTCATAAAAATAAATTAGCAAAAAAAATCATTCATTGCAATTTATGTGCTATAATTAAAATAGCGCAAGCCGGCAGAGGGTGGAACAGGTTTGCAGACGTGCAAGCCTGTGCAGACCCGTTTAATGCCGGCGAGTAAGAAGCGCAAGCCGGCAGACGTGTTCATCTGTGGTTCGTCGTTTAAGGCCGGCGAAAAAGTAATTACGGGATGGTTATAGGCAATTATGATAAATGATAATTTAAATAGTTTTGATTTTTCACCCGAGGTTCTGGATGAAATTCAATCTAACATTGAAGAAATAATTAAAAGTTTCCCAATCTCTGACGGAAGCAAGCTCGATGTTATAAAAAAAATTAATTTTATGTATTCTCAAACGCGCTATATGTCTGTAACAGATCCGCTCACAGGGCTTTACAACAGAAGATACCTTGAAAATATTCTTGAACGTGAGTTTCTGCGCGCAAAAAGATATCAAAATGAATTATCTATCGCGATTTTTGACATTGATTTTTTCAAAAAAGTCAACGACACATACGGACATCTTTGCGGGGATTATGTCCTGAAAGAAACGGCCTACCTCGCGCTTGAAACCTTTAGAAAAACCGATATAGTATTCAGATATGGCGGAGAAGAGTTTGTCGTTATTTTGACCGAAACCCCGCTTAATAAGGCACAAATCCCATTAGAAAGGTTTAGAAAAACCATCGAAGATTACCCTTTCAGATATGACGGTCAAAATTTGAAACTTACAATAAGCATCGGCGCAGATGAAATAAAACAGGACTGTGAGGATTACGAATATCTTTTAAAGAATGCTGACAAAGCCTTATATAAAGCCAAAGAAGCCGGAAGAAACCAATTAATTATTAATAAATAAAAGGAGCGCTCTAAAAAAGAACACTCCTTTATAGGTGAAAAGACAACAGCTGTAGGCCTCAGCCGGCTCGCGCTTCTTACTCGCCAGCATTAAACGGCATTCCACAGCCGCGCACGTCTGCGCGTCTCCTCTCACAAAACAATACTTAATTGTTTTGTTCGGCAGAGTAGCCTCTGCCGGCGAGCGCTTCTTACTCGCCGGCATTAAACGGCATTCCACAGCCGCGCACGTCTGCGCGTCTGTTACAGCCTCTGCCGGCGAGCGCTATGCGGTTTTCTTATGTTCGCGCTTTTCTTTCATTGCTTCGGCTTTGGCTTTTGTTTTTTCTATGCCTTCTTTGATATCTTCTTTTACGTCATGCGCTTTCTCTTTAACTTTTTCTGCGCCTTTTTTAATACCTTCTTTCATTTCATCTGCTTTTTCATGCGCCTTTTCGGCTGCATGTGCCGCTTTTTCTTTTAGTGTTTCCTTTTCTTGCATTTTGTCGTTTTTCATTCTATTGTTCCTTTCAAATAAATTCTGTACAAACGTTTTGGGTTACATAGATTATAAGTTATTTTTGAACCCCTTTAACCCGAAAAAAGTATAATTTTTCAAATTCATATGTTATACTTTTATGTAATAAAAGAGGAGGCAAGCATTGAAAGCACTTATCTGGCACAAAAACGGCTCTATAGAATTGGCGGACAAGCCCGTTCCTGAAATTCTTGATCCGCGCGACGCAATTGTTAAAATAACAATGTCATCAATTTGTACAAGCGATTTACACATAACTAAAAACGCTGTGCCGCGGGCTATTGAGGAAACAACTCTCGGACACGAATTTGTTGGAGAAGTCGTAAAAGTCGGAAGTGCTGTTAAAAAGCTTAAACCAAACGACCGCGTGGCTGCAAATTGTATAACTTTTTGCGGCGAATGTTTTTACTGCAAGCGCGGTTTCATAAACAATTGCGAAAACGGCGGGTGGGAAATCGGCTGCCGCATTGACGGGTGCCAGGCTGAATATGTACGTGTACCTTATGCTGATACAGGCTTGTCC
>USGC01000086.1 GCA_900554095.1 uncultured bacterium | reverse complement strand
ATTTATTTTGAGGGGTTTTCACCAAAAACGCGTCGGCATTCCCAACATTAAATGTAATAATTTCAAGCCTGTTGTTTTTAATTGGAATAGTTGATAACACAAGAAAAATTATCATTACGCCCAGCGAAATCCAGTTGCGTCTGTTAGCTTCTAACTTAATCATCAATGTCGCAAGAATTACTATCAAATAATAAAGTATGATTTGATAAAATGACGGATGCGTCGTAAAAATTAGCGAATGAGGCATGTGCGAAAAGAAGTTCGAAATTGCCACAAGAACGTTTAAGAATAAATTCAACACAGAATCGCTTATAAAACAAACAATATTTGCAATTGGTTTAATCATTGCAAGCACTGATGATACAAACCCGCCAAAACTTATAACAGACAAAAACGGCATAATCGCAACATTTGCAAATAATGAATACGTACTGATTGTATTAAAATAAAACATCTGTATAGGCATTACCCAAATCTGCGCCGTCATTGGAATTAATATTGCGCCTGCGATGTATTCTTTAACCCTATTCCCACGAAATTTCTCAATCAAAACATTAGCCGTACAAATAATCCCAAAAGTTACAATAAACGAAAGCTGAAATCCAACATCGTTTATATAAGCCGGGTTGTAAATCAGCATTAACATCGCAACAAAGGACAAAAGCGAAATACTATGCGAATCCCGGTTAATAAGCTTCCCGGCAAGAACGAAAAGCAGCATTAAAGCAGCCCGTATAACCGAAGCACCCAGACCTGTCATCAATGTATAAAGAATGATTACGCCCATGCCCGTCATAACCCTTGGTTTGTAAGGCATTTTAAGCATTGACATTATCCAAAACCAAAACCCGAAAATAAATGCCACATTCATGCCCGATGCCGCCAAGATATGCAGCAAACCGGAATTTACAAAAGACGCTTTTATATAATCAGGAGGAGCAACGGCATCATCACCAAAAACAATTCCGCCTAAAATCTCAAGATTAGGACTTTTCAAATATTGCGAATGAACTTTTATAATATCATTTCTTACATCGTTAAGCCTTTGCATAAAACGCCATTTCAAAGGCAATTCTTCATTTATTTTTGTACAATCCTTGTCTTTTGCATAAATTACTGTAAAAGTATCAAAATTTCTCAGGTATTTTCCGTAATCAAACTGAGACGGATTTGTCGCCTTGAAAGGTTCATTCAAATAAGCGTCGTTTATTTTATAAACATCACCGATATTAAAATTCTTATTATCTTCAAGAGCAATATTTACATAAGAATTTCCTTTAACGGTCTTTTTGCCGACAGTTTCAACCTTGAAAAAGAATTTGGCTTTTTCTCCATCGCTGATGTTCGGAATCGACGAAATCCGTCCTGTAATTTCACCCTTAAACGGAGTCATCCCGACAAGCTCATCTGTATTATGAATACGAAAGTGCGCATTGAAAAACCCCAGGTAAAAAACAATAATCCATAAAATTCCAAGTCTATAACTGAGTTTGTTTGCCCAAATAAGCACCACTGAAACCAATGTCAACATTATTGCGAGCGCAAATTCGCTATTATTAAAGTATGACGCAATTCCTGTGATAAAAACAAGAGATGTTATAAACATCACAGTGTTTTTCTTTTCCATTGACGTTTTTATAAAATCTCTTAACATACTTTCCTTATTTTAAATTTTATCTTTGCCAGAAGCGTTTTTTCTTCGCTTTTACCGGCGACTTGGAAGCCGCAGATGCAGACCCTTCAATACGCTTCAGCACAATATCGCCGGATGATGAGCTGAATGCCCGTGCTGAAAGAGCATTGACATATTTGTTATCCAAATGAGCATAATCAAATAAAATTACGCCTTTAACATCAATTTTGCGGGTTTCATGAATTTGTCTTATTAAATCTTCCTCGCTTCCGCCCATAAAAGTAACGAAAAGCCCTGCAAATAAATCTGTATTTGGCGCTTTTGCATTTAAAACATTTGTTACTTGCGCATTAAGCGTCTGCGCATTGCAAGTCAAAAACAGAGGAGTAAATCCATTTATCAACCCGCGTGTACTCCAAGTCTTCCAATCTTGCTGCTTTGTTGTCAAAGCAGCCAATCTATCCGGAAAAATTACAGCACTTACATAAATTTTGTGATCTCTGCCTAAAGCCCCGATCTTACTTACAAAATTTGTAACTTTTTCTCGTCTATATTCACACCATTTCATCCATAGAGGGTCAGACAGTGTTATATCCACAGGATCTTTTCCGTATAACGCTTTAAATTCATTTCTTGCAAAATCGGTATACCCCCACGAATTTGTATCACTCACTGAAACCGCCTGCGGATATCTAATGTAATCCAAATTTATTCCATCAATTTTGTATGAGGTTGCGATTTCCGTCAAAAGTTTTTCTAAAAACTCATGAACTTCAGGGTTAGCAGGGTCGACAAAAAATCCGTTATGTTCCGAAACAGAAGGAGTAGGAGCTGAAAGTTTGTAATTACGTTTTGTTTTGTTAGCCCATTGAGGCTTAACAGCTAAAATATTTTCAGGATTAACTTCCGGACGCTGATTGCCGACATAAAATGTTTCAAACCATACATGTACTCTAATTCCGTTTTTGTGAGCGTATTTAATCCAGCTTTTTAAAGGATCAAATCCTGCAAATTTTTCATTTTGCTTAATAAATCCATAGCCGGCCATTGTTTTGCTGGGGAAAATTGTGCGGCCATGAAAATATGTTTCTATGAAGACATTGTCTATTCCTGCCTTTTTAATACGTTTTACAGCCGCTTCAACCTCGTCATCATTCAACTCAGTCGGACGTACCCATACGCCTTTAAGCTCATTGACCTTGTAGGGTACAACTGATTTTAATGCTGTATTAGCAGCTTCAATTGCAAGCTGTGAATATTTTTTAATATTTACAGTGTCCTTTTCTGCTTTTTTAAGATAGTCTTGCGCTTCTTTAATATAATAGTTCGGGACTTTGCCGTCATACTCGCTGTTTTTCAGTTTGTAATACTCTACCATAGATTTTGCCTCATCAATCTTTTTAGAAGCTTCAAAAAGAAAACTTTCAGAAGTTGTGTAGGCATTCACTGTATTGTCAGCACTGTTAATGTAAATTTTTGTACCGACTTTAATATTTTTATTAATCCAATTTTTTGCACTGCCATGCCCGCTTATAACAGCGCCATTTTGCGGGATAAAAGAATCTGCGCCGGAAAGTTCAGTAACTGTATTTCCTTCTACAATTGCTTCTGTACCGAATTCGTTGGTACCGGTTCTAACTCCGTAACCGCCTGTATAAATAACAAGCTGATTAGCACCGCGCGCTCCCGGGAAATAGCTTCCGGATTTATTGGAATAAGCCGTCGGGTTAACTGCATTAATTTTTATAGAAGCTTCATTAAAAACAATTTCACCTTTTTTGAGTTCATAGGGATTATAAAAAGTCATAGATGTATTAAACGAAGGTTCTGACAAAGAAGTGTCGAAATTTATAGGTACTTCACCTGCAAATACAGGCACAATCCATGCCAGCAATGTTATAAAAAGTGTAATTAGTTTTTTAAATGACATCTTTACTCCCTGATAAAATGATAATACTCTGAGTGTTCATAGTTCAATGAGTTAAGTGATTGAATTTTGTTATAGATATCCGAAGCATTTGGATTTATTTTATAAGAATTCGAGTAGAAATCTATAGCTTTTTTTATATCTCCAAGTCTTTCGTACATACATGCCAACTTTAAATTAGCATAATAATTATCTTTATAACCGTTATTATACGCACTCAAATAATATTTTAAAGCTTTATTATAATTTTGTCTTTTTTCGTAATATTGTCCAAAGTAATAGTTAGTATAAGGATTAGTTCTGTCAAGGTTAAGGGCATGAAAAAAATGTTTTTTAGCTAATCTGTCCCGATCGTTCTCATCATGAATTCTTCCAATCTGCACGTATGCATAACTGTCATATGGATAAGCTTTAACAAGTACAAAATATTTATGCATAGCAAGGTGGTAATTTTTTTCACGCTCGTGCTCATCTGCGGCATCAAATGCTTTTACAAAATAAGCATCCGCTTGTTTTTGCACACTATTACCATTTACATGCGAATAGTCAATAAACAAATCATTAAACTTCAAATATCCGCCCTGAGCAAAAGCTACAGGCGGATATATTAAAAATAAAAATATAATTAGAGGCCGGACTATATTTGCATGCTTATAGATCTTCAACACTTGGTGAAAAATTCTGATTACGTTTCAAGAATTTACCGTCGTCAAGCGCCGGGTCAAGATATATAAAGAATTTGTCAATCCATTTATAAATAGCCGGCTTGTTATCATATCTGTGATAAATAGGGATATCAGCCTTCTCACCATTTATATTTGATTTTTGCAAATCAATAATATCTACCATTGTTTCAGAATAACCATGATTTAAAAGGTATTCGCGCGAAGACAAATCATCAACGGTTAATTCAGCATTTGCAGGAATTCCGGCTATTGCTATAAGACCTGCTAATAATAAAATTTTGTTTTTCATAAGTCCACCTCGTGCTTATATTATAATATTTTTTTTGCTTTTATACAACTACATTATAATTTCTTTACACAAAAATAAAATGGATTATTTGTATGATTTTCTGATAATTTCTTCCAATTTTTCCAAGATTTGATTTTCCGGAACTCGTGCAATAATCTCACCTTTTTTAAAGATATACCCTTCGCCGATACCGCCGGCAACTCCAAAATCCGCATGCCGAGCTTCACCAGGACCATTTACAGCACACCCCATTGTTGCAATTGTAATCGGTGCATTCAAATCCTTAAACCTTTCTTCAACTTTTTTAGCCAAAGAAATCAAGTCTATTTGGGTTCTGCCGCAGGTCGGGCAAGAAACAAAATTCACCCCGCGCTCTCTTAACCCTATACTTTTCAATATATCAAATCCGGCTCTAACTTCTTCTATAGGAGTTTCAGTCAATGAAACCCTTATTGTATCCCCAATACCTTCTGCCAAAAGAGTACCGAGCCCTACAGCTGATTTAATCAAACCGGAACGGAGAGTGCCGGCTTCTGTAACACCCAAATGAAGCGGATATGGTACTTTTGCAGCAATTGAGCGATACGCTTCAATTGTTGTTAAAACATCTGAAGATTTTAGAGAAACTTTTATTAAATCAAAATCTAAGTCTTCAAGAATTTCAATATGTTTAAGCGCGCTTATCACCATTTTTTCAGAAAGAGGAAGGTCTTTTTCAAGAAGTTCTTTTTCTAAAGAACCGGCATTAACACCAATGCGAATTGGAGTTTTGTTAGCTTTCGCAATTTTAACAACTTTTTCAACGTTCTCGCGTTTGCCGATATTACCGGGATTTAACCTTAAAGCATGGATTCCGTTATTAAGACATTCTATTGCCAGCCTGTAGTCAAAATGTATATCCGCAACAAGCGGAACAGGTGAATGTTTCACGATTTCTTTAATTGAAGCCGCCGCATCCTTATTCAAAACGGCAAGCCGAACTATTTCACACCCGGCATCAGCAAGCTGTCTGATTTGTTCAGATGTTGCTTTTATGTCTCTTGTGTCCGTGTTGCACATAGACTGCACTGATATTGGGGCATCGCCACCTATTTTTACATTACCTATAAAAATTTCTTTTGATTTTCTTCTGTTTATCATAAAATCATGGTATCACAAAATAAAAAGAGAGGTAAAAATTTATGAAAATAGCTGTAATTTCTGACATCCACGGCAACATGACAGCATTAGAAACCGTTGTAGAAGATATTAAAAGAAACAATTGTGATAAAGTATTATGCTTAGGCGACCTTGCAATGGCAGGCCCTCAGCCTCGCGCTGTAATTGATTATATTAGAAATCAAAAAGATTGGGTTGTTATTCAAGGCAATACAGACAAATTAATAAGCGATTTTTCACCGGAACTTTTTCGCGATGTTCAGGAAAAATTTCCTCTTATGGCGCAAGCCCTTGCTGATGATGTAATTTTTATTGAAGACGATAAGAAAGAATATTTACATAATCTTCCACCACAAAAAGAAATTGAAGTTGAAGGATTAAAGATTTTGTTGGTTCACGGCTCGCCAAGAAAAAATAACGAAGATATCTTACCCTGTATGAAAATAGAACAAATTGAAGAAATTATTAAAGGCACAGACGCCGATATAATTCTTTGCGGTCATACACATATGCCAGCAGGTTACCAGACTTCAACAAAACAAACCGTAATTAATGTTGGAAGTGTAGGACGACCAATGACGGAAGATTTAAAAGCCTGTTATTTAATTTTAGACATAAATCACGGCGGCTTCAGTGCAGAACACAGACTTTTGGATTACGACAGAGAAGTGGCGTCAGAAATTATGAAAGCACGGGATTTTGACGGCGCTGAGCAAATTGCAAAAATGCTCACAACTCCGATGCCACGGCATATCTAGGCCGGTTTTGAAAAAAATTTTTATTTGTGATAAATTTGATTTCGTTAAAGGTAATATAATGGATTTTGATAAAGAAAAATTAATATCTTTTATAAAAAGATTAAACGAACCGAAAATATTAGTAGTTGGTGACTTAGCGATTGATGAAATGATTTACGGAGACACCGAAAGAATTTCGCGTGAAGCTCCCGTTTTAATCCTTGCTCACACTCGCACAAAATTAATTCTCGGTGCGGCCTCAAACGCTGCACATAACGTAAGCACTCTAAATAACGGCAAAGTTAAAGTTGTTGGTGTCTGCGGCGACGATTACCAATCGCTTCAACTAAAAGAAACGTTCAAAGAAGGAAATGTAAATTGTGATTATTTAATTACGGATCCTTTCAGAAAAACAACAACTAAAACAAGAATTTCCGGATCTATATCAACATCAATTACACAGCAAATAGTCAGAATTGACAGACAAACTAAAGAACCTCTTTCATCGCAATCTGAACAACTCGTTCTTGAAAACATAGAAAAAGCAATCAAAGACGTTGATGCAGTAATTCTATCTGACTATCATATAGGAACATTAACACCTGCTGTAATTAAAGGCACAATTGCCCTTGCAAACACGCATAACAAAATAATTATTGTTGATGCCCAAAAAGATTTGGAAAATTACAAAAACATTACATCAATGACACCTAATTTGCCAGATACCCAAAAGTCAGTAGGATTTTTTATAAAAACCGATGACGATCTTAAAAAAGCAGGCGACAAGCTTTTGAAAGAAACAAATGCAAAATCTGTTTTGATAACCTGCGGCGCTGATGGAATGTTTGTTACGGAACCAAACGGCAAATACACTAAAATCCCCTTTCCGGTCTAATACTGCCACATCCGAAGATGGAGCGATTAAATCTTCTATCA
>USGC01000085.1 GCA_900554095.1 uncultured bacterium | reverse complement strand
ATGACGACATAACAAAAATAATGTGTTATGAAGGCAAAAATAAAAACTTCTTTGTAAATGGCGACAAAAATTATCAATATGGCTGGCTTGATCAGGCACATACATATATTAAAACTCCGTTTATAGCAAAAAAGACCGCATCAATAAAGTTAGTTGATGGAACATGTATAGGACTAAATCCCTCTGGTTCTTATGGCAAACAACTTTACATTGATATTAACGGAAATGATAAAGGCCCCAATATTGCCGGCAAAGACTTATTTTTCTTTATAATTGTTAATAATGAGCTTCTTCCATATGGATATGATTGGCCCCAAGAAGACCTTGTTAATCCATCGGTACAAAATAGCTGCGTAATAAACGGTGTTTTATCTGGTTTGGTTTGCGCTGCAAGAATAATGCGAGACGGCTGGCAGATTAAGTATTATTAAAAAAGGCGAAAAATTTCGCCTTTTTTGTCTTATTCAACAGTTACTGATTTTGCTAAATTCCGGGGCTGGTCAACGTCTTTACCTAAGAATTCCGCAATATAATACGCTATTAACTGAAGCGGCACAACCGCAATCACCGGCGATAGCAACTCCTGTACATCAGGTACTTTTATTATATAATCAAACAAATCATTTAATTTCTCATCGTTTGAATTTGTAAGCGCAATCATGCGGGCATTTCTAGC
Organism: uncultured bacterium; assembly: GCA_900554095.1. GTDB lineage: Bacteria > Cyanobacteriota > Vampirovibrionia > Gastranaerophilales > Gastranaerophilaceae > Scatenecus. The sequence goes on along the minus strand of USGC01000085.1, from coordinate 6,870 downwards.
CTTTGCTTCCTCGCTGTTTGACAGAAGTTTTTCATATACACTGCCCTTCATCAAAATTGATAATACCGGCATAGTTTCGTCTAACATTGCAATCGGCCCGTGTTTTAGTTCTCCTGCCGGATAGCCCGTTGCATTAATGTAACTTATTTCTTTAAGCTTTAAAGCGCCCTCAAGAGCCGTTGGGAAATTAATTCCACGTGCAACATAGATAAAATCTTTTGTATTTGCAAAAGCTCTCGCACATTTTTGAATATCTTCAGTATGCGCCAGCATTTGTTCGATTTTTTGTGGAAGCAGCATTAACTCGGCCTTCATAGAAGTAATAATTGAACTGTCTGCGCTCTCTTTAACTTCAGCCATATAAAGAGCCAAAAGATAGAATGAAACCAGTTGCGCAATGTAAGACTTTGTCGCAGCAACAGAAACTTCTATTCCTGCATTCACAGGAATAAGACTGTCGGCTTCTCTTGCCATGGCACTATCCGGGCGGTTTGTTATTATTAAAACATGTGATCCTTTTGACTTAGCCTGTTTTATTGCGGTAAGAGTATCCGCAGTTTCACCGGATTGTGAAACGCCAATTACAAGAGTATGAGCATCCGTTACAGTTTTTCTGTAAATATATTCACTTGAAGCTTCCACATCAACCGCGATATTACAGAAATTTTCTATTAAATACTTTCCTGCCATAGCTGCATGCAATGATGTTCCGCAAGCTATAATCTGAATTCTGTTTAAATTTCTGAGTGTTTCTTTTGTAAGCTTAACTTCAGATAGATTTATGGGCTCGTCCGGAGCGTGAAGTTTGCCGACCAGAATATTACGGATTACATCGGGCTGCTCATGAATTTCTTTTAGCATGTAATGTTTATAACCCATTTTGCTCAACGCAACCGGCTCCCAAGGAAGTGTTTCAATTTTTTGCGGAAGTTCATTGCCATCTTCATCTGTCAAAACGATTTTATCAGGTGTTAGCACTGCAATTTGGTTATCAAGCAAGTACATTGCTTTTTTAGTATGTTTAATTATTGCCGGAACATCTGAGGCTGCAAAAAATTCATTTTCGCCGATCCCGACTAAAAGCGGAGCATTACGTTTAGTTATAACAAGTTTATTCTTACAGTCATTATGCATAACACAAAGTGCATAAGCGCCGTCAATTTTTTTTGCAGCAAGACGAACAGCTTCAGCTAAATCTTTTGTTTGTGAATATTTTCTGGCAACAAGATGCGCTACGACCTCAGTATCTGTTTGTGAGCGGAATACACAGCCGGTTGACGCCAATTCTTCACGTAATTCTTTATAATTTTCAATAATGCCGTTATGCACAATCACAAGATTACCGCAAGTACACGTATGCGGATGTGCATTCAAAACCGTTGGCGCGCCATGAGTTGCCCATCTAATATGGCCTATACCCATAGTCGAATTTTCGTATTCACCTTTATGTTTTTTCAGTTCTTCTCTAAGATTGTTTAACTTTCCTATAGCTTTATAAACCTTTATATCATCTGTGCACATTACAGCGGCACCGGATGAATCATAACCTCTGTATTCAAGCTGTTCAAGCCCGTCAACTAATATATCCATTACGGATTTGTGTCCAACATATCCTACTATTCCACACATAATTTCTCTCCACTAAATTTATTGTCTGTAATTAAGATTATAACATCAAAATTATGATATTATATTTCGTTTATAAAAATTTTACATTAAAAAATAATTAATAATATTGACATTTTACCTTTTTAGTTTAATAATAGACTCGGAAACGTTATTTAGGAATTTAGATAGGAGAACTTATGAAAAAAATTTTTACATTAAGCGCAGCTCTTATTATAGCTGCTAGTCCGGCATTTGCAGAATCTATTATTCAATTCACTACAAGTTCAGATGTGCCGGATAGTATAATTATTCATTCTGACGTTAATCTCAACAACTATTGGAAAAGTACTGATATCAGAGTTAAAAAGGTTCAGTCTGTCGCTCAAAGAATCATGCTTGCTAACAAAATTGACAAGCGTATTACATTTAATTTAAACAGAAACTTGAATACTGTAAATGCTTCAACTGCAACTTACACCCGCACCATAGATATTTATGCAGGACTTCTTCAATATATGTCAAATGACGATGAATTAGCTTTTGTTATTGCTCACGAAATCGCTCATGCCGTTGAAACCTACACAAGTCCGTTTAAATTTGCAGCAATGCGTTATAACTCTAAGAAATATGAAATGAAAGCTGATTTGATGGCAATTGATTACATGGTTAAAGCAGGCTACAATCCAATCGCTGCTATAACTGTAGCTAATAAAATTTTTGATGAAGCAGTTTTTGACTGGGGCTTTTTATACACTCACCCGAAAGGTTCTAAGCGCTTAGCGAAAATTTACAAACATATTTATGTTAAATATCCTAATTACTTAAATTCTGATATGACTTCGGATTCTTTCTTTAAAACCTTTGAAAACTCAATGGCTGACGAAATCAAAGATATTAAAATGAAAGAAGAAAGACGCCGTAACAAAAATAAAGGAACTGCTCTGTAATGATTAGAAAGGTAATTTTATCTTTATTAATATTAACAACATTTTCAGGCACTGCTTATACCAAAGATATTCTTATTAAAGTAACACCAGCTAAAACAATTACAACTGCTCACAAAAATTCATTGGCAGAGGGAGATTTAGTTGATTTCAAAGTAACACAAGGCGGCGGGTTTCTAAAAAATCGTAACCGGAACTGTTACGAAAGTTACTGAAAACGGATTTCTTGGCAAACATGCTGCTGTTTATATTGAATATTTTACAAGCCAAGGACGGAATGTTGATGGCTATATCTATTTGAAAGGCAGCGAGCATAGCAAGGTGAAAGAATTTGCAGAACAATTTCAAGGCTTTCCTGACTGGGTTCGCGGCGGGGAAGTCATTGCAAAACCTGATAAGTCAGAATTTATTTTACATATAAAGGAATAGTTTTATGAAAAAAATATTAATACTACTTGCGGTGTTTATACTTACTAATACAATTGCCTCAGCCCAAAAGCTGCCAGTAAGAATTACACCGGGGGAAAACATTTCAACAGCCTACGACGAAATAGAAGTCGGTGATAATTTGAAATTTAAAACCACGCAAGATATATACTACAATCAGAAGCTTTATATTAAAAAAGACACTCCGGTTTATGCTCAAGTCGGACTTCTATCTGACAATGGCTGGGCTTTTGATCATGCTGAAATTAATTTCAAAAAATTTGTAACAACCGATGTAAACAACAATACAATCATCATTAATGATGACTTGACAATTAACGGTTTTGAGCTTATTAAGACTAAGGGCAAAAGACCTGCACAATTTTTTAATTACATCGGTGTTATCTTCCGCGGTAAAGAAATTGATATTAAATATAGTCAAGACAAGCCTGTATTTACAATTTGGCTGGACAAATAGCTATTTTATAAATGAACTTAAAAGCGTAAAAAATTCATTTGTTGCATCAACAAGATTGTTTACGCTTTTTTGTGCAATTTCATCCCAGAAGCGGTAATTAGTTCTTAATGCAGGTAATGCTTCTTGTGATTTTTTGACATGATGCATAAACAAATCTTCAAAAGTTTCGCCATTAAAATCAGCTCCGCTGCCATTATAATTTGCAAGATATTTGTCTATGTTTTGCGCTTCAAAATTTTCAAACGCTCTGTGCAATCTTCTATCAAGCAGTTTTTGCATAAAATTACCGCGCTGGGTATGCTGAGGCTGAGTAATATCTTGTAAAAAATGCAAGGCACGTCCTACATGTTCTGCTGAAAAACTATTTAATGGCTCTTTAGGCTCTACTTCAGAAATATGAATATTAAACTTTGCCAGAGCATTATTCAATCCGCTAAAGTCAAGAAAACTTTCACGAGGTTGAAATAGTGTCGGCTGAAAATAAAAATGATTGTTTCCAAAACCTACCTCATCAAAATCAGGACGCTGCACATATTTTTCAATTGCAGATGCTTTATTTGATAATTTGTGAAATTTTTTGATTTCATGACCGGACACAAGTTTATGTATTGTGTATTTATGTCCAAAATTTGTTGAGTTTTCACATCTTTTTACCTGCATATTTATAATTCCTTATTGAGCTTTGCTTATATTATAAAATACCTAAAAAAAATTTTTGCTACTTTTATTAAAACTTTTATTAAAAAAAATGACCTCTTGTGAGGTCATTTTAAAATTTATTCTTTTTCAAATTTAATTTCGTCGTTATCGACATCTATTTTAATCTTGTCGCCGCGAAGGAATTTTTGCGAAAGTAACATTTTTGATAATGGATTTTCGACCATCTGGCGAATTACACGTTTAAGAGGTCTTGCGCCATAAACAGGATTAAACCCGCGTGTCGCCAGAAGTTCCTTTGCTTCAGGCGTAATTTCAAGTTCAATTTCCTGTTCTTTCAAGAGTTTTCTCAAATAATCCATCTGGATATCAACAATTTGAGACAAATCATGCAAGGTTAAGGCTTTGAAGAAAATTGTTTCGTCAATTCTGTTTAAAAATTCCGGTTTAAAACGGCTTCTTAAAACTGTCAGAACCTTTTCTTTTGTTGCGTCGAAATCCTTTTGAGATCCGAGATTATTCAAAGTGTCTTCAAGAATAATGTCGCTTCCGATGTTTGAGGTCATAATAATCAAAGTGTTTTTGAAATCAACAGTGCGGCCTTTAGAATCCGTCAAACGCCCGTCATCAAAGATTTGAAGCATAATATTAAAAACATCAGGATGAGCTTTTTCAATTTCATCAAAAAGCACAACTGAATATGGTTTACGGCGAACGGCTTCGGTTAATTGACCGCCTTCTTCATAACCGACGTATCCCGGAGGCGCTCCGACGAGCCTTGCGACATTATGTTTTTCCATATATTCTGACATGTCAATACGGATTAAAGCATCTTCGTCGTTGAACATGAATTCGGCAAGCGATTTTGCAAGTTCAGTTTTACCAACACCTGTAGGTCCTAAGAATAAAAACGTTCCAATCGGTCGTTTCGGGTCTTTCAAGCCTGAACGCGCACGGCGGATTGCGTCTGAAACCGTTTCAACAGCTTCATCCTGCCCGATAAGCCGCTTGTGAAGAATATCTTCCATGCTGACTAACTTTTGCTTTTCGCTTTCTACAAGTTTGTTAACAGGAATTCCTGTCCATTTGCTGACTACATTTGCGATATCCTCATCATCAATTTCTTCTTTTAAAAGATGGTTTTCAGATTTGTCGCGATTTTGGCATTCGCGAAGTTGCTTTTCAAGTTCAAGAAGCTTGCCGTACTTGAGTTCTGCGGCTGTTTGCAAATCTGTATTACGTTCAGCTTCTTCGATTTGTTTCTTAACCTTGTCAATTTCATCTTTAATAGCAGCTTCGCCGGTAATTGAAGCTTTTTCTTTTTCCCACTGGCATTTCATAGTGTTAATTCTGCCCTCAAGTTCAGTTATCTGTTTTGAAATATCTTCAACTTTGGCTTTTGCCTCATCACTTGTCTCTTTTTTAAGCGCTTCGCGTTCGATTTCAAGCTGAATTTTCTGGCGCATCATTGTGTCAATTTCCTCCGGCATTGAGTCTATCTCGATACGCAAAGAAGAAGCGGCTTCATCAATAAGGTCAATCGCTTTATCAGGCAAAAATCTATCCGTAATATATCTGTCAGAAAGCTTTGCAGCCTGAATTAAGGCACTGTCTAAAATACGAATTCCGTGGTGAACTTCGTATTTTTCTTTCAAACCTCTTAAGATTGAAATCGTATCTTCAACTGAAGGCTCATCAACAAGAACCGGTTGAAATCTTCTTTCTAGCGCAGGGTCTTTTTCAATATATTTACGATATTCGTTAATCGTAGTTGCGCCGATTGTTCTTAAAACGCCTCTTGCAAGCATTGGTTTTAAGAGGTTTCCGGCATCCATTGAGCCTTCTGTAGCTCCTGCGCCGACAACTGTATGAAGTTCATCGATAAACATAACGATTTCACCATTTGACTCTTCAACTTCTTTTAAAACAGCTTTTAAACGTTCTTCAAACTCGCCTCTAAACTTTGCACCTGCAACAAGTGCGCCCATATCAAGTGAAACTAGTTTAACATCTTTCAAACTTTCAGGAACATCCCCGCGGACAATCCTTTGTGCCAAACCTTCTACAATTGCGGTTTTACCAACGCCGGGCTCGCCGATTAAAACAGGGTTGTTCTTTGTGCGTCGGTTAAGTACCTGAATTATTCGTCTGACTTCTTCATCACGACCGATTACAGGATCAAGTTTTCCTTTTCTGGCAAGCGCCGTCAAATCTGTTGAATATTTTTCCAACGCTTTCATATTTTCTTCTGCATTTTTATTGTCCACTTTTTTATTACCTCTTATTTTTTTCATTACATTCAAAACAGCGTTTGTATCTACACTAAAGTCTTTCAGCAAACGTTGAATATTACTATTATCCAGTTTTGTCATTGCAAGCAGCAGAGATTCTATACTGATAAATTCATCTTTCAACTCATTTGACTGTTCAGCCGCCAAATCAAGCAGTCTGTAAGTCTGGTTTGAAAGAAACAATTGCTGGGCATTAATTGGCCCCGAGATTTTAGGGAAAGAATTCACAGCCCCTACGATTTTGTCGATGAAACCTTGGTTTAGAAGCTTTAATTCCGTCAAATAATCTTTTATAATCCCGTTATCTTTAATCATTGCAAGCATAATATGTTCCGGCTGGAGTTCTGAATTGTTGTGCGAATTCATAATTGCGCTTGCGGATGATAAAATTTCTTGAGTATAATTTGTAAATTTATTAAAATCTGCCATAAAATCAACTCCTTTTTACGAAAATTTTATAAAGCAT
>USGC01000084.1 GCA_900554095.1 uncultured bacterium | reverse complement strand
TTAGAATATGAAGGTTTTAAATTATTTTTACCAACTAAATTTATTGATTTAAAAGTTACGCCGAGGGCTGCTGCGAGGTTCACAGCAACTGCGAGTGTCGGATTGTATTTTTCTTTTTCAATTTTAGTAACGTATTCTGTTGAGATGTCTGCTTTTTCAGCTAAACTTTCCTGAGTATAACAATTGCGTGCTCTTTCAGCGCGAATGTTGCCGGCAAATACTTTTATGATTTTTTCTTTATTCATCTTAAACTTCTTCATTTTTTATTAGTATAAAGCTCCGGCGGAACAAGGGTGTCTAAGGTTACGCCAAGGGCTGCGGCAAGATTTATGGCAACAGTTAAAGATGGGTTGCTTTTTTCACTTTCTAATCTCGCAACGTATTCTTGCGAAACATCGGCCAATTCCGCTAAATATTCTTGAGTATAGTGAACCCTTGCTCGTTCGACCCTTAAATTTGTTCCGAAAATTTTCTTTATATCTTTTGGTTTAAACATAAATTAATTGTACAGGTCGTTGACAAAATTTATAATGACTTATATTATATAATTATTAACTATAGTTCATAAATTAGGAAAGAAAGGTTAAAAATAAGAAATGTCATCCTTAAACGAAATTAAAAGACTTAATGATTTAATACTTAATATTGCTTTGAAACAATCTGAGTTTTTAAATTTGTTTGATACCTTAGATTTGAAAAAATACCCTCAAGTCTTGATATATACCCGCTGGATTTACACAAGTGCCTTGATACAAAAGAAAATTCTTGAGGCTTCAGCAAATATTGTGAAGAATTTATAAAAAGCCTTCTTAAAAAGAGGGCTTTTTTATTGTAATTAATTTTTGGCAGTGGTAAAATTTTGTTGTAGTAGTTAGGGGGATCCGCCCCATTGTATTTCTTCCGGATGTTGCCGGTTGAAAAGAAAGGATAAAAATGGAAAAGAACAATGAAACTCTCTCAATTTTGAGACACTCAACTTCACACATTATGGCGCAAGCCGTTCAAAAGCTGTTTCCGTCCGCAAAGTTGGCTATCGGACCGGCTGTTGAAAACGGTTTTTACTATGACTTTGATTTAACTGACGGCCATGCCTTTACAGAAGATGACCTTTCAAAAATCGAAGACGAAATGAAAAACATAGTAAAACAGAATTTAACCTTTGAAAAATACGTCATACCTGATGTTGACGCTCAAATTGCAGAGTTTAAAAATGAAGGTGAAATTTACAAAGCAGAACTTCTTGAAGAACACAAAAACGACTGTCCTACACTTTATTTAACAAAAGATAAAGATGGAAACGTACTATTTAACGACCTTTGTGCAGGTCCTCACCTTCCGAATACAAGCTTTATCAAAGCAAACGCTTTTAAACTTCTCAAAGTTGCAGGTGCTTACTGGCGCGGCAATGAGAAAAATAAAATGCTTCAAAGAATTTATGCAACAGCTTTCTGGAATAAAGAAGATTTGCAGGGATATTTGACTTTCCTTGAAGAAGCTGAAAAGCGCGATCATAGAAAATTAGGCGCAAAACTGGACTTGTTCTCAACCCGTGAAGAACTCGGCGGCGGCTTGGTATTATGGCATCCAAATCTTGCTGTTGTAAGAGAAGAAATCGAAAATTACTGGAGATCTGAACACAGAAAACGCGGTTACGTAATCGTAAATACACCGCACATTGCTAAATCAAAACTCTGGGAGATTTCAGGCCACGCTGATCATTACCGCGATAACATGTTCTTTATCCAAAAAGACGAAGACAGCGACGAACAGTTTATCTTAAAGCCGATGAACTGCCCATTCCATATATTGATTTACCAGGCAAACAGATATTCTTACCGCTCACTGCCGTTGCGGATGGCAGAACTCGGCACGGTTTACCGCAAAGAAAAATCAGGCGCACTGTCAGGCTTAACTCGGGTTCAAGGTTTTACCCAAGACGATGCGCATATTTTCTGTACACCGGAACAACTGGTTGATGAAATTAACGAAATCATTGACTTTGTCGCTGATACAATGGCAATCTTTAATATGAAGTTTGAAGTTGAACTTTCAACACGACCGGAAAGCTATGTCGGCGAAATCGAAAACTGGAACAGAGCAGAAGCCGGTCTTAAAGAAGCAATGGATAGACGCGGCATGAAATATGAAATCAATGAAGGCGACGGTGCATTCTACGGCCCGAAAATTGACTTCAAAGTAAAAGATGCAATCGGCAGAACCTGGCAGTGTGCGACAATTCAGCTTGACTTTAACCTGCCGGAACGTTTCGATATCAAATACCAGGACAAAGACGGGTCAATGAAAACACCTGTTATGCTTCACCGCGTAATTTTCGGATCAATGGAGCGCTTCCACGGAATTTTAATCGAACAATACGCCGGCGCATTCCCGACCTGGCTTGCTCCGACACAAGTTTCTGTTGTTCCTATTTCTAACGACAAACACACTGAATATGCGGAAACTGTTTACAAAAAACTTCGTGCCGCAGGTATTCGTGCAAATCTCGATGATCGCTCAGAAAGCATGAATTACAAAATCCGTGAGGCTTTGCAGGATAAGAAAATTCCGTATGTGCTGGTTATCGGCGACAAAGAAATTGAAGCAAACTCAGTTGCAGTGCGTGCGCGCGGTATCGGCCAAGCCGGAGTTATGCCTGTTGATGAATTCATTGCAAAAATTACTGAGGAAATTAAATCACGTTCATCAGAATCTTTTGCCAAACCGGCAGTTAAAGCATAAAGGAGGATTTTATGAATAAATATTTAACATTAATTCTTTCAATAGCAGTTGTTGGCGCATGCGCAAATGCTGTATTTGCCTTCCGTAACGACCCGGTGTGGCAGAAGGAACGGGATCGCTTAATGCTTCAGAAGGACTACTCCGCTGTGTATGCCAAATCCCTTGAAACTTGTGCCCCTTATGAAAAAGACTACAATTTAACAGAATTGAACGGGACAAGACGTATTAACGGTATGAAAGACGGATTTTGCAATGAGACAATTCTTTTGAAAGACAAAGAAGGTGCGGCTGATTCAATTATCAAATGTAATTATCCGAAGGAAAAACTCTCTGAAATCGCAGATTATTATAAGCGCATTATAGCCGCAGAGGAAAATTACCTGATTGATACAAAAGAAGAAGCAACAGAAAGCGGATTATACAAAATAATCCGAAGTTTCGACGGCGTAGACTACGTCCAACCGACATTTTACTACTGTGAAATGAAGAAATAATACCAAAATCCCGCGTTGTTAGCGCGGGATTTTTATTGGCTCTCAGCCAATTTAATTTGTTTTTCTTTTTTTATATTATTAATAAATAAGGAGAAACTATGTATTATAATCTAAAAGATAATGAAAAAATTCGTATTATAAATGAAGAAGTAATGACTATTTCAGCATTAAATAGTATTTTAACAGATGTTTTATTGTATCGAGAAGTTTGTGATTTGCTAACCTTAGTAATAACTATTGAAAAACATTTAAAAATTATTAGAGGCTTATTTTAATTAACTAGCCGGAGAACCAACGTAAATTGATTTTGTGTATGATAAAATTCATGCTATACTGGAGTGGCGAGGTGTTTATGGTTTTAGAGAGCCCTTTGGTTGAAGAAAGAATTAGCAAGAAGAAGGCCATTGAGTTATTTGAAAACAATATTTTAAACTCTTTAAAGCCCGGCAAGTTTGAGGCTTTAGCTTTTATTCATAAATATTTGTTTGATGAAATTTATTACTTTGCAGGAGAGATTCGTAAGGTTAATATTGCAAAAGGGAATTTCAGATTTGCGCCTTTGATGTATCTTAAGCCGGCCCTTGAATATATTGATAATATGCCGCAATCTAATTTTGATGAAATTATCGAAAAATATGTAGAAATGAATATTGCACACCCGTTTCGCGAGGGAAACGGCCGCAGCACGCGCATATGGCTTGATGAAATTTTAAAAAAAGAAATAAATAAAGTAATTGATTGGTCAAAAGTCGACAAAGAGGATTACTTGCTTGCCATGGAGAGAAGTCCTGTTAAAGATATAGAGATTAAAGAGTTGTTGAAACAAGCCTTAACTGATGATATACACAATAGAGAAGTGTATATGAAAGGGATAGATGCAAGTTACGGCTATGAAGGCTATTACGCCTATAAAACGGGAGAGTTGCAGTAAAAAAGCGGGCTGTGAATGAATAAAGCCCGCTTGTATTGTTCTATAAAATTCCGATTGATTTGTGTTTTTCAACGATTGCGTCTGCCATTTTGTCCAGTTCCAGGAAGGTTTCGGCTGTTGGTTTGCCTTTTACCTGAATTGGGTCAATTAAATCAAGCTTCAAAGGTGAGAGCATATTTAGAATTACGTCAAAAAGCTTACCGCCCCATCCGTAAGAGCCGATTATTGATGCAAACTTAGCTTTTGGTCTTAAAACTGCTGCTAAATAAGCAACGTTTACAGCCATCGGGTGAGGGCCTGCAAGAACCATTGATGTGCCCATTACAATTGTTGCCGCATCAACAAGCGACATCGCCAAATCGCCCAAGTCGCCGTCTACAATGTCAAATTTAAATGTTTTAACCCCTTTTGCTTCAAGCTTTTCGCACAAATAATCAACCATTTCCTTTGTGCTTTCATACATTGAAACATAAGGCATTACAACAAGATTTTTTGGGGTTTCGCAAGTACAGTCAGTGTACAAGTCAAGAATGAACGACGGATTTGTATAAACCGGCCCGTGGCTTGGCAAAATCATATCAACATTCATTTCTTTAATCATTTTTGTATAACGCTGGCACATCATTCTAAAAGGCATCATGATTTCTGCATAGTAACGTTTTGCGCTGTGCTCAAGCTCTTTGCTTTCTTGCGCAAAAACATCTGAGAATGTGTAGTGCGCGCCTAAAAAGTCGCAGGTGCAAATAACGTTGTCTTCTTTAATATAAGTAAACATTGTATCAGGCCAGTGAACGCCCGGTGCAAAAATGAATTTCAAAGTTTTGTCGCCCAATGAAACTTCTTCGCCGTCAGCAATTTCTCTAATTCTTTCTGCTGGAACAAAAAGCATGTTTTTAATATTTTCTGCAACTTTCGGGTTTGTTAAAACAATTGCGTTGGGGTATTTTTCCAAAAGCGCCGGGATTGAACCTGAGTGGTCTTGTTCGCCGTGGTTTGCAATAATATAATCAACTTTTCCGACTTGATTATCAAAAAGGCGTTTCATATATTCTTTAGTTTTTGGCGGGTACATCGTGTCAATAATTGCAGTTTTTTCGCTGCCTTTAACGAGATATGAATTGTAGCTTGTGCCGTGTTCAAGAGGAATTAATTCATCAAAAATTCTTCTGTCGCAGTCGTTCAAGCCGCAATAAAAAATATTGTTTTTAATTTCCTGAAATTTCATTTAAATTCTCCTTTACTATCTATATATTTTAATCAGCTTTTTTATAAAAGAAAACATCTTCTTTAACGCAAAGCGGGCAATAATCAGGCTCTTCTTTCTGAACAAAGACCCCGCCGCAAACGCTGCAAGCCCAGTTAAAAGTTCCGTCCGGGTTTGGCTTTGCGTCGTCTTTGAGTTTCAATATTACTTTGCGTAATCTTTCATAGTGAATTTTTTCTATGTTTTCAATGTTTTCAAAAAGTCCGGCTATGTGTTCAATACCTTCTTCTTTAGCAGTTTTAGCAAAACCTTCATACAATCCTTCGATTGAATTTTTTTCATCTTCTAATGCTTTTTCAAGAGATTCAATCAGAGTTGGGGTTTTTCCGTTGTTAATCCATTTGTGCCAGAGTTTGGCATGTTCTTTTTCGTGGTCTGCAAACATTGTAAGCAGTCTGCTGATATCATCAAATCCTTGTCTTTTCGCTATTAATGCATAAATATCATATTCGGTTCTTCTTTTTGCTTCTATCTCAAAAGCTTTCAGTAAATTTTTTTCTGTTTCGCTTCCTTTAATTTCCACGTCATTCTCCCTTTTTTAATTCATTTAACATTAATAGTTTAACATAATAAAAAGGCTTTGCCAAAGCAAAGCCTTTAAGAATTAATAATTTTGTGCTTTGATAAAGAAATATGCCTGTGGGTGCTTGCAAACAGGACAAAGTTGAGGTGCGCTTCCGCCTTTAACAACGTGTCCGCAGTTGCCGCATTCCCAAACTACTTCTTCTGATTTTTCAAAAACAGTTCCGTTTTTAACAGCTTCTAACAATTTTCTGTAACGGTCTTCATGTTCTTTTTCAATTTTGCCGACCATTTCAAAAAGAATTGCTAATTGTTCAAAGCCTTCTTCTTTTGCTTCGCGTGCAAATTGAGCGTACATGTCAGTCCATTCGTAATTTTCGCCGTCTGCCGCATCTTGAAGATTTGTTAATGTGTCAGGGATTTTGTCGCCGTGAAGCGCTTTAAACCACAATTTTGCGTGTTCTTTTTCGTTATTTGCAGTTTCTTCAAAAATCCTGCTGATTTGAACAAAACCTTCTTTTTTTGCTTGAGAAGCATAGTAAGTGTATTTATTTCGTGCCTGAGACTCACCTGCAAAAGCTGTCATAAGATTTTGCTCAGTTTTAGTTCCTTTTAAATCCATTATAATTCCTTTCAATTATTCTTTTTCAAACATGTCTTTGCCGACTCCGCAAAGCGGGCATACATAATCATCCGGCAATTGTTCAAACGGGACATTGTCATTTTCTGCCGGGTCATAAACATAGCTGCATACTGTGCAAACATACTTTTCCATAATTTTCTCCTTTTCTCTTTTATTGATTTGACTGCTGCTCTTTACAGTCTTTGCAAATACCGCAAAAAACAACATCGTGCGTATTTATTGTAAAATCTGTAAATTCTTCTGCTTTTTGGGTTAAGCCCGGCGCTACATCCGCCGGAATATCAAAAACCCTTTTACATTCACTGCATATGAAATGATAATGCTCAAATGTATTATGATCAAAATGTGAGGAAGTTTCAAGCCCGTCAATTTTTTTAATAATACCGTTTTGGGCGAGTTGGTTAAGATTTCTGTAAAGAGTTGCAAGGCTTATTTTAGGGTGAGTTTTCTTTAAAATATCATATAAATATTCCGCCGTAGGGTGTACTACGTTTTGTTTCAAAGTTTCAAGTATAATTTCTCTTTGCCTTGAGTAATTCATCTTTAAACCTCATAACTGATAATAATTCTCATTTTATAATTTTTATTAAATATTGTCAAGTATTTTATGTGAATTATTAAAATTTAGAAACATGGCGCAATTTTTCTAATTTTTATGTTTTTATAAAAGTATGGTGAACAGTGTAGAAAATAATTTGGTGCAGAATAGAAGTCTTAATGTAGGAATATTAAATCCTCCTCAAGATTTATACAAACCCGAGCTTTATAATGATAAGCAAGCTTCAGCACAGTTTAAGCAGTTGTCCGCTGATATTTACCAGAAGGAAAAATCAAAGAGTTTTGAGAACACCAAGAAGACGCCTCTGTCAGTTTTTGTTGCACTTCTTCTTACCGCAGCGGCCGGCGGCTGGATTGTTTTTAAAAAAGCTTTAAAATGGTAGCAGAAAATAATTAATTTTAGACTTGATATTTGATAAAAAACTTGCTATAATATATATAACAAAGGAGTTAAATATATGAAAAAGCAATATATAACTAAGTCTCTGGGG
>USGC01000083.1 GCA_900554095.1 uncultured bacterium | reverse complement strand
TGAGCTATTTCTTGTATTCCGTCGGGGTAATCTATGGTTATTGTTATTGGAACCAGGTTTTTATCATAAAGAGTTCTTGCAATAGCTTCGTCATCGCCTTTTTCTGTAACTAAAACACTGCCGTCTTTGCCTATGGAAACATTAGAACTGTTTCCTAAAGTTTCATACTTTTTGGTGCTGTTGTTCATAAATATATATGTTTGGCTTTTTTCATCAAACATAAGTTTTGAATTTTTTGTAGCGCTAAGAGCCTGCCGGGGAGCATATTCAGCAGGTCTGATTTGAGGCTTAACCGCAGGTTTTTCATTACGAGCAGCGCTTAAAGATTTAAAAATATCGCCAAGAGATTGCATAAGTCCGCCAAAAATATTCCAAGACATCATTTTATCCCAAAAACGATTTGAACAACAATTACCGCCCCAGCCAAAACTGCCAATGCCATAATTCATGCCATACCCAAACCCAAAATTGCCAAAGCCAAATCCCGGCATACATCCGCCCGGTCGGTAACCCCAGCCGGCACTTCCGTTGAATAATGAACCGCCATAAAAGTTGTTTTGAACATAAGTCGTTGAATTATGACATCTGTTCATCATTCTGCCTTGCGGAAATGTATATTTACTTGTACCTGGTATTAAGTGTGCCATTAATTAATTCCTTATTTGTCCGGGTTTCGTGCTGCTTCTTGTTCTGCTATCAGAGTATTTGCTTTATCTGTGGCTGCTTTCCTTGCGCTTTCTTCGTCCGGATAAGTCTTGTTATCAAAAACTTGTCCGTTTACCAATGCAACCCATTTTTCGCCGACTTTTTTGGTAGAAGGTTTCTGATCATAAAAACTCATGTTGCCGTCATTTTTGAAATCTCCGAGTTTTACATCTTCTGGTTTGGCATTTTCGTTATACTTATACTTATAGTTAATATTGTTTACAGTTACAGTTACAGTGTCAGGTAATTTTATTTCACCGACTTTTAAACCGACATTTGTACCAAAGATTTGGTTTCTAACAGCCATAATTTCGCTGTGAGTCATCTGCTTACCGTCAGGTCGTTTGTATAGCGCCATAACAATATTGTATGGATTGTCAGATTGTCTTTGCCCATTCACTATTTGGCTTCTTACGGTGTAAGAATGTTCCTTTTCTGTTACATCTTCGATTTTCTTTGCATCAGGAGTGTACACTAAAGGACTGGTTACCGGTTTTTTAGCCGGCGGAGGGGCTGTTACTTCATCCGTTAACGGTTCTGTGGTTGTACGTCTTTCCGGTTCAGTGGTTTGTTGAACTTCTTGCCTTTGTTGCGTATATTGCACTTGTTCATTTTGGGGTGCAACTTTGTCTTTTTTACCAAGCCCTAAAAATCCAAGCACTGTTCCAAGTAAGGTTGCAGCACCGCCAAGCCCCAGCATCCATTTTGCACCTTTGCTCATTCCTGTATCGCCATAGCAGCCTTGATTGTAATAGTTGCCATAGTTGCCGTAACCGCCGCCCCAAATACTTCCGCCGCCAAAGTAGAAGTTATTTTGGACATATGTCTTATGCGAATGACCTTGATACCGGCTCCATTGACCCGGTCTAAAAGGTTGTCTTCCTATTTGTTGTCCGTATAATGACATATAGTACTCCTGGATTTTCTCTCTTGTATATATAAAGTATATAAGTATTATATAATTGCTAAAAATCTATCGACTTTGTTACAAAAGTTAATAAATATATCCTTTATATATATTTATATACCCCAAAATTCCCTTAATATAGCGCTATATATCCAGACTTGATGTTAAAGAAAGTGCAGTTGCGTTATTTAGTTCTTTAAATTTGTTAATATCATTATTTTTTAAAAATTCAATGGCTTCATTTCTTGCCATTTCAAGGATTTCTGCGTCTCGCACAATATCAGAAATTATTAAATCTGGCAGTCCGCTTTGGCGTGTTCCCAAAAATTCCCCAGGTCCCCGCAATTGCAAATCCTTTTCAGCAATGACAAAACCGTCATTTGTTTGTGTCATTATGTTTAAACGTTCCCGTGTCTCTTGGGATTTTGTAGATGATACAAGAATACAATATGATTGAAGCGAGCTTCTTCCAACGCGGCCTCTAAGTTGATGGAGCTGCGAAAGCCCGAAGCGTTCAGCGTTTTCGATTATCATAACTGTTGCATTCGGTACATCTACACCAACCTCAACAACTGTTGTTGAAACAAGAATATCATATTTTTTATTTTTAAAATCTGACATGACCTGTTCTTTTTCGTCATTCTTTAATTTACCGTGCAAAAGTCCGATTTTAAATTGTGGGAAAACTTCATTCTGAAGCCTTTGAGCTTCAACAGTTGCGGCTTTGGCTGATAAGGTCTCACTTTCATCGATTAAAGGGTAAACAACATACGCTTGGCGTCCTTCACCAATTTCTTTTTTAATCAGTTCATAAACGCTTTTGTGGGAGGATGTAAAGTAAGTTTTTATTGGGAGACGGCCTTTTGGCATTTCGTCAATAATCGTTAAATCCAAATCACCGTGAACAGTTAATGCAAGGGTTCTAGGGATAGGTGTTGCTGTCATTGTAAGCATTTGCGGGTTTTGAGATTTTTTTCTTAAAACATTCCTTTGTTTAACACCAAAGCGGTGCTGTTCATCAACAACTATTGCGCCTAGGTTGTTAAAATCGACGCCCTCTTGAATTAATGCGTGGGTTCCGACAGCAATATTCATTTGACCGTTTGCCAAATCTGTTCGGAATTTTTCGCGAGCCTTCTTTCCTTGACTTCCTAAAAATAGCCCAGTGCTAAGACCAAGCGGCGTAAGCCATTGTATAAAATTGTTGTAATGCTGCTGGGCTAAAATTTCAGTCGGAGCCATTAAAGCACCTTGGTATCCGTTTTCAACGGCCGCAAGAAGCATAATACAAGCAACAACTGTTTTTCCGCTGCCAACATCTCCTTGTAAAAGTCTCGCCATTGGTTTTTCTGAATTTAAATCATTTAAAATTTCGTTTACAGCTTTTTTTTGCCCTCCTGTCAGTTCAAACGGGAGGCTGGTAATAAACTTTTGAACAAGTCCGTCAGATTTAATTTTCAGTGCAAGTGCTGAGTGTTTGCTGTTTTCATTGCGAAGTCTTACGAGTTTAAGCTGTACAATAAATAATTCTTCAAATATAAGGCTGAACCTTGCGCGCTCCAGCAATTCCATGGTTTGCGGAAAATGAATTTGCTCTATAGCAATTTTCTTATCTAAAATATTATATTTTTTACGGATTTCTTCAGGAAGCACATTTGTAATATTGTTTTTGTAGACCTCAATCGCGTTATAGATAGCACGTCTAAGTGTTTTTACGCTCAAATTTTCACATACTGGATAAATAGGTACAATTCGTGCCATGTTAAGATTAGACGCACCATTTTCTAAAAACTCGCCGGTCATAATTGAATAAGACGGCTTATCAATCGTGAGTTTTTTATCATAATTGTTTAGTTTAACTGTGCCTGAAACCATTATACCAGCGTTTACGGGAAATTGAGATTTAGTTCTTTCTAGCGTAAATCGGTTTGCTTTTGCATTAAAAAATCCAAGTTCAATATATCCTGTTTCATCTGCAATTTTAACTTTTACTACGGAAAGATTGTTTCTCGTATTAAATGCTGAAACAGACTTCACATAGCCGAAAATCGTAGTTGACATGCCTTCTTTAAGATTTTTAATAAGGGTTCTGCTTGAGTAGTCTATGTGCTTGCGCGGCAGATAGAAAATCAAATCCTGTGCTGTGTAAATCCCAAGTTTATTAAAATTGTATGCAACTTTGGGACCAACGCCTTTAATATATGTTACATCAGTAAGCTCAGGCTGTTTTACCGGCGCTGTTTTCTCGGTATTTTTCGGCGTGTCTTTTGCCGTTTCGGACTTTAAAACTTTTATTAAATGCTCAATAGATCGGCGGCGTTCGTTTACAGAAGCAATGGGATAGTGCTCAAAACTTTCAACAATTACAGCCCACTTAGGATTTTTTTTAGAGGCCTTGTAATACTTTTTTGCTTCTGAAATTATGAATTTAGAAAAACACTGCGTTTTGCCATGAATGTCAATATATCTGTGTTTAATTTCGACATCAATGGCAAGCTTAATTTTTTCCAAATTTTCTATCATAAGACTACGTCTATCCCTCATAATCTTTTAGGTAAAATCAAATTTTTTATTACGTTTGCTTACTGCTATTTTTTTCTGTCAGCCGCAAAACTTCATAAATGTCCATTTTCTTGGCCTTGCCGCGGATTTGAACTTCACTTATCTTAATAACATCCGCAATGGAGCTTACGTATGAATATGTTGAACTGCTGATTAAAAAGTTTGTTCGGTAAACTTTGTTATAACTTTCTATGCGGCTTGCAAGGTTAACTGTGTCGCCGATTACAGTGTACTCAAGTCGTTTTTCGGAGCCGATATTTCCGACAAAAGCGTCGCCTGTATTTATGCCTATGCCGATTTCGATTTTGGGTTTGCCTTCCATAATCCATTTATCTTGAAGCTGCTCAACTTTTTTTAACATTTCATATGCACATTTTACGGCGTTTTGCGGGTGGTTTAAATCCTGTATAGGCTCTCCGAAAATCGCCATTACCGCATCGCCTATAAATTTGTTAATTACGCCGTTATACTTGGTTATGATTGGCTCAATCTCTGTAAAGTATTCATTTAAAATTACAGAAACTTCTTCAGCCGTCATTTTTTCGCTCATGCTTGTAAACCCGCGGATGTCTGCAAAAAGCACTGTTACATTAGCACGTTTGCCGCCGAGTTTTATGTCGTCAATGTTCTTTACAACATTTTTCATAATATCTTGAGAAAGATACTTACCCATAGCCTGTTTAATTTTTTCTTTGTTCTTCTTTTCAGTAATAAATTTGTAGGAATATGCAAATATTGTCGTTACAAGCTGAACCGCAACGGGTGTTATTACATTTACAGCGATTGAATTCATGTAGCATATTATTGCAAATCCGAGGTACGCAAATGCAGTTAATATAAGAATTCCAATTGCCGGGAAAAATGAAAATCTGTTTATTATTATAAAAGTTGCAATTGTGAATAGCGCTATTACAAATATATCCCACAGAAGGGAAGATTGTCTTATAAATTCATTGTTCAGAATGTTGTCCAGATTTGTCGCCTGAATATCAACTCCTGGATGCGCTTGCAGCATGGGTGTAGGCAGTTCATCTATAACCTTTATTGCAGAAGCTTTTGCATTTGCGCCTACAAAAACTATTTTATCTTGAAATTCAGCCGGGTTTATTATTGGTTTATGGCCTTGTTTCATTGCTTCCAAGGATAAAATTATGTCGCTGGCTGAGTATTTTTTATGTGAAAACGAGGTTTTAGGATGGATTTTGTAGTAGTGAATGAAATTGTGAATGGCGTGCGGCGATTCTATAGTTGGAATTTTTAATCCTGTTTTGTCTATAACTATGTAGTTATCATTAATAGTTATGTCTTTTGTGTTATTCAGAAAAAGGTACATCCTCAAAGCGAGTGAAGGATAATGGTATTTGTCTAAAGTTACAATAGGATCAGCAAGTATTATATACCCGCTTGAATTATCAAGCGTTGAGTTTACAGAGCCGGTGTACTTTACTGAATTTAAATATTCGGAAGGAAAAGGCGATATGCTGCTGAAAACACTTGGATAAGAAAGCTTTCTGTTATCTTTTATGTTTACTGAAAATTTGTTATTAAATTCGTTTGTGTATTTTTCTCCATCCATTTCAAGAGGATAGTTTTCTTCAAGCAGGCTGAAGCCTACAATTAGATTGTTAATTGGTTTTAAAGTATCAAAAAATTTTTTATCGGAATCTGGGTTTTCCCTGTCAACACTTGAAACAATAGCGTCATAGCCTATAACTTTCGGCCTGGCGTAAGAATTTAGGTATTCAAAAACTTTGCCATATAATTCTCTTGGCCAAGGCCATCTGTGATATGAAACTGATTTATCATCAATTACAATTTCAACAATTTCGTCCGAACCTGTAGTGCGTGCAGTGTAGGAGCTTACCATATAATTGTAAAGGTTAGGCTCGAAAATCTGCCACGACAACAGCACAACAACTACTGAAAAAAGTAAGTGCATTATGCTTGAATATATAAAAAATGATTTAGATTTAATTTTTTTCATATCCCCTGAAATTCCCTCTTAATTTTATGATATAATAAATTAGTAAAAAAGGGTAGATTATGTACGAAAATTTAGCAAGAATTTTATTGAAAGAAAAACTTTTTCCAATTATCAGAAGCCATGACATTGGTGTAGTAAGGGATACAGCGCAAGCTTTAATAGACGGCGGCGCAAAAATATTTGAAATTAATGTAGAAAATCCCGGCATTTATAGAGTTATAGAAGAAATGTCAGACCATGCCTGTATATGTGCCGGTGGGATTATTACGTCAATGCAGGCGCAAACTGCGATTGCAGCAGGTGCAAAGATTTTGTCTTCGCCTATTTTTCAAATGAATTTAGTGAAAATTTCAAAAGATAAGCAAATTCCTTTCATTGCCGGAACTTCTACCGCAAATGAAGCTTACAACGCTTGGAAAGCAAGAATTCCCATAATAAAAATCTTTCCAATAACAGCCATGGGCGGGGTTTCATATGTTCAAAATATTTTAAGACCTATGCCTTTTTTAAATATAATGCCAATTGGAGACGTTAAACTTTCTGAAGTTAAATCATACATAAATGCCGGCGCTAAAGCTGTTGGAGTTGGGCGGGACTTGACAGAAGGCCGCACTTACACAGAAATCGCTGAACGTGTTAAAAAAGCGCTTGAGGAATTAAGGGATTAGCATGGAAGAAAAATTAGATATAATAACAATAGGTGAAAGTCTTATAGAATTATCGAGCGATGAAAGGCTTGAAAGTGCAGAGTGTTTGAAAAAATATTACGGAGGTGATGCACTTGCAACTGCTGTAAGCGCACAGCGCATGGGGTCAAAAGTCGGATTTATCACCCGCATAGGATGTGATGTATTTAAGGATTACCTCTTGGATTCCTGGCGGTCAGAAGGTCTTGATATTTCACAGGTTAGAATTTCCTCTGAACCAAACGGAATTTACTTTATTGCACGTCCAAATCTGCATGAAAAAGAATTTGCTTATTACAGAAAGAAAATTGCTCCCTCAAAGTTGTCCCTGGATGACATTTCTGTCGATTATATCAAAAGCGCAAGTATTGTCTACGCATCAGGTGTAACCCAATCGCTTTCACTTTCTGCGGCAGAGGCGGTGTCTGAAGCTTACAGAATTGCTAAAGAAAACGGGATAATGACCGCATATGATCCGAATTATTCGTCGCTAATAACAACGCCTGACAATGCCAGAGAGTATTTTAACAGCGTGATTTCCAATGTTGATGTTCTTTTTATGAGCGCTAAATATGATACTGTTAATATACTTGAACTTGCCTCTGTAGAAAATATTGTTAAACATATTGCAGATAAGGGTGTTTCAATTGTTGTAATAAAATCCAGTGAAAAGGGTGGATATTACACGGGCTATAATGGTAATATAATTTTTACGGAATTTTATACTCATGATGTTGTGGACACAACTTGTTCGGGAGATGCATTTAACGGAGGCTTTTTACATGCATTAAGCCATGGCTTTACACCATTTGAAGC
>USGC01000082.1 GCA_900554095.1 uncultured bacterium | reverse complement strand
GGGGGGGGGGGCTCGCGGGTTTATACCGCTTAAAGCTAAAAATATTGGAGGAGAAACCCCAACCTACAAGGGTATAACCTCACAAGTAGGCTGGGCTTTCAGCCCAACAAAATCAAATACATTTGCGGGTGAGGGCTTTACTTTAGCAGAAGTTTTAATTACTTTAGGCATCATTGGTGTTGTTGCGGCTATGACGCTTCCAACATTAATCCAAAATCATCAAAAACAAGAAACAATTGCCAAAGTTCAAAAAATTTATACAATATTAAATCAAGCCTTAAAACAATCAGAGCTTGAAAACGGTGAATTTCAATACTGGGATAGTGCATTTGATATGGGAGCAAAAGCTTATTTTGAAAAGTATTACAAGCCCTATTTCAAAATAGCAAAACAATGCAAAACATATCAAGATTGCGGCTACAAGTCCGTAACACCTTGGTCGAACCCTTGGGGCACTCAAAGTACTTTAAAAGTTATAGTTGCTGATTACCGATATCCATTTTACCTTACAGACGGAACTTTGGTTATTATATCAGTTACATCCGGAGAGGGTGTAGCGCTTGATAACTCAATATATGTTGATTTGAACGGCGGACGAGGGCCCAATGTTTATTGTAAAGATTTTTTCATATTCAAGCGTACGGCAAAAAATGGCATCCAGCCAAATGGATATGATCTTGAAGACAGCGAACTTATTTATAGCGAGTATTGCGGTGTTAAATTAATGCGCGATGGCTGGCAAATTAAAGACGACTATCTGTGGTAATAATATTAAATTCGTCATCCCATTCGATTGAGCCCGGCAGGTCTATGTTGTGGTAATTATAAGGGTTTTCAACGTATTGAGGATTAAATAATCCGACAGCCGCCAAGCGTTTTATAATTTCCGGTAAAAGCTTAACGCTGCCGGCAAGCGTTCCTTCTTTTGATGTTGCCTTCTCTCCGTCAAAGAATATTTTTTCATCTGCAAAAATCATTTCTTTTAATTTACTTTTCGCAATAGGCAGACAATCACTTATTAAAATGACTTTGTCCGTCGGCTTCTGCTTGAATGTAAGCCGCAAAGCTTCGTCAGAAACATGAATTCCGTCTGCTATAATCTCAGTATAAATATTATCATCAATGAGTGCTGTTAAGGCCGTAGACTTGCCTCTGTGAGAAATCCCGCTCATTGCGTTGAACAAATGTGAAACTCCGTCGCAGCCAGTTAAATCTCCCCAAATACAGTGCCCGGCTTGAACTTTAATGCCTTTTTCGCGCAGATAGTCTATAAATCCGTTTTCTGCAAATTCAGGTGCAATTGTTTGAATTTTTATAAAATCATCTTCTATTCTTTTATAATTTTCAATAGTCAAAGGCATAAAATTAACAGGATTATGAATACCGCGCTTCTGCGGATTCAGGAAAATTCCTTCAACATGAATGCCTAAAATTTTAGCCATTTTAGGCGTTTGTCTTTGCGCGGCTTGCTTAATAATATCAATTTGACGCTTTGTGTTTCTAACGGTGTCGGTAACGATTGTCGGAAAAATTCCGCCAATACCGTATTTTAAAATCTCTTTTGTTAAAAATAAAACGTCATCAACACTTGCTGTATTAAAATTTATTCCAAAACAACCGTGGATATGCTGTTCAATTAAGAGTTTTGTTCTCAAAGCTGTCTCCTTTTAAATTACACTTGCCTCGAATACTTTTTTTGCTTCTTCCCTGTCGTCAAAGTGAATGGTCCTGTCTTTGAGAATTTGATAATCCTCGTGGCCTTTTCCTGCGATGACGACGACATCGTTATTCCCGGCAATTGTTTTTAAAAGCGCTATTGCATGACCTCTATCGGGTTCTACAGTAATGGTTTCGGGATTAACTGATTTCAAACCTGCTATTATATCTGTTATAATCTGCTGCGGGTCTTCGCTTCTGGGGTTGTCGCTTGTTATAACGATTTTATCTGCAATTTTTTCAGCGATTGCACCCATTTTAGGTCGTTTGGTTGCGTCTCTGTCGCCTCCGCATCCAAAAAGACAAATCAACTGGCCGTTTTCAGGTGTAATTTCGCGTGCTGATTTCAAAACATTTTCCAAACCATCAGGCGTATGTGCATAATCTACAATTACGAGCGGCTTTTTGGCAACAACTTCAAATCGGCCTGCAACGCCTTTTACATTTTCAAGCGCCTTGAGAGCCGTCTTAATTTCTATTCCCATTGCGATAGAAGCTGTTACTGCTGCCAAAACATTGTACACACTGAACATACCGTTCATGTGAAGATTTACTCTGTGAGAGGCGCCTTGTGCTTTAAGTGTAAATTCCGCGCCGTTAAGTGAAAAATGAATGTCTTCAGCTTTTACATCAGCATTATTTTTAACCCCATAGGTATATTTTTTAACCCCTTGAGGTATAACATCCAAAAATCTTTGAGCATAAGCATCATCTGCATTTATTACGGCAAAATCACCCTCTTTTAAACCTTTAAAAAGAAGCGCTTTTGCTTCAAAATAATTGTCCATAGTAATATGGTAATCCAAATGGTCTTGAGTTAAATTTGTAAGAACAGCGCCGTTAAAGCAGCAGCCGCCAACACGGTTTTGCTCAAGTGCGTGCGAACTTACTTCCATAACAACATTGTCAATTTTTTCAACATCTTTAATCATTCTAAGTGTAGCTTGTAATTCCGGTGCTTGGGGGGTTGTGTGTTTTGCGTCTCTGTATTCTCCTGATGAAGACAGTTTGTAGCCTAAAGTACCAATAAGCGCGCATTTTTGGTTGGTTTCTTCGAGAATTTTTTGTATTAAATGCGTTACTGTTGTTTTTCCGTTTGTGCCGGTAATACCTATTAAATTAATTCCTTTTGAAGGAGAAGAATAAAACCTGTCTGCAATATCAGCAATTTTGCGGCGTGTTGAAGACACAACTACCTGAGGAATTTTTCCGGCATCAACGCCGTGTTCGACCAAAAGTGCAACAGCGCCGTTTTCAATTGCATTTTTTGCATATTCGTGCCCGTCTGCGTATTCACCCGTTAAGCAAATAAATATATCGCCTTTTTTAGTAGTTTTTGAGTTGTAAGAAATTCCTGAAATTTCAACGTTTTTAAAATTTATTAAATCTTTGTAATCTAAGTGCTCAATTAATTCATCAAGTTTCATTATCTTCTCCTTTGTTAAATTTTATCAGGTTTAAGGTTCATAATTCTTGCAATTTGGGTTGCCACTTCTTTAAACACGGGGCCTGCGACTGTATTTCCCCAAATAGCGCCGACTTTTGCACTGTCAACCATAACGTATATCAGCACCTGCGGGTTAGAAGCCGGCAGATAGCCTATGGTTGAAGTATATGTATATGGTGTGTAACCTGCAGAATTCTCTTTTGGTTTTCGGGAAGTCCCGGTTTTTGCTGCGACATTGTATTTGTCCATTTTAATAACAGAGCGTCCGTTGTTCACACTTGCTGCTAAAAGTTTTGTAATTGACTGGGCTGTTTGAGGTGAGATAACTTGAGTGTGATGAATTTTAGAATCAAATTCTTCTTGTGAATATTTGATAATATGCGGAGTTACTCTCACACCATTGTTTGCAAGTGCGGAAACGGCTGAAATCATTTGCATTGCAGTAACAGACGTTCCGTATCCGTAAGCCATTGTCGCCTGAATACCTTTATCCCACTGTGCCCAATAAGGTAAAAGCCCGACAGATTCTCCGGGTAAATCAATTCCTGTACGCGAACCGAAGCCGAATTTCTTCAGACAGTCGTAAAACTCTTTTGGTGTCATAGTTTTTGCGACATTGATAGAGCCTATGTTGCTGGAGTGCTCAAACAAATATTCAAGCGAAATCTCGCCTGGGTAAGGGTGAACATCGTAATCATAGTTTTTAATTTCCCAGTTGCCAATAGTGGTTTTGCCTGTGTCTAAAATCCTTGACGACGGGTTAATTTTGCCTAAATCCATCGCGCTTGCAACAGTAATCGTTTTAAATGTAGAACCAGGCGGGAATACATCTGTTAAAGTCCAGTTTTTAATCTGAGCCTGCGATGCTTTACGGTAATTGTTTGGATCATAAGTCGGATAAACTGCATAGGCTAAAATCTCGCCGTTTTTGGGGTTCATAACAATAACAGTGCCGCGCAAGGCTTGTTTTTCCGTAACCATTTTCTCAAGTTCTTTTTCGCAGATATGCTGAATTGCGGCATCAATTGTTAAAGTTATATCCTGGCCTTTTGGATTTTTAGTGGTTGCAACAGGATCAGTTGAAAAATCGTATATAATTTTTCCGTCTCTTGTGCGTTGAAGCTTAACGGCATTTTCGACATGTTCAAGCTTATCTTTTGCTGTATATTCGACACCGTTTGCAATATCAGCGTCAAAATTATAATAACCCAAAACGTGTGCAGCAAGAGTACCTTGCGGGTATTCACGGGTGTTTTTCTTGCCCATTGAAATTTCTCTTAGATGTAATTTTGCAATTTCTTTTGCTGAAGTTCTATCAATATCTTTTTTAATTGTAATAACTGGGCCGGGCTTTTTGAGTTTAGCGAGGAGTTCATCTTTTGGCATTTTCAAAATCGGTGCAAGAGTTTTGGCAAGTTCCTCAGGAGATGAATCATAATTTGCCGGATGAGCGTATACATCTGAATAAACTTTATCAGTAGCGAGTTTAATTCCGTTTCTGTCGTAAATATCACCGCGCATTGCAAAGGTTCTGCCAATACGCTGGTTTCTCGCTCTGACACGGTATTTGCCAACATCAATCACCATTACAAAAAACAAATAGATTATCAATGCGGCAGCAAATCCTGCAAAAAATACGTGAAGCCAGCCGAGAAGTTTATCAAATCTTTTTAATCTTTTTTCCTTTGCCTTTTGAGGCTGCCTATCTCTCACAATTTTCTCCCCTATGTCTAATTATAATTTTATCATAAGGAATTTTAAAATCATGAAATATTAACGAAAATTAACCTGACAAAGAGGTAATTGTATGTAAAAAAGTTTATTATATAATATAGTCATGAGATTTTATATATTAACATCAATTATTTTGCTGCTAACGCAGGCAGCATATGCACTTGACGTGGTTTATCCAAAGAAAAATACTGTAACGATACAATCACCGTCAACATTTTTCGTAGGCTCAGCCTCAGTGAATACACCTTTAAAAATTAATGGAGAAGTTGTACCGGTTCACACATCAGGCGGGTTTGCAAAGGCTGTCAAACTTGAATACGGCAAAAACAGATTTGTGATTGAGCAAAACGGCGAAACAAAGGTTTTTGAAATTACAAACCCGCGCCCTCAAAACACAAATTCTTCATCTTGTAACCTGGTAGAGTATAAGAACAAGTTGAATTATGCCACAACAAAAGATTGGACTCCGCTTCGTTCAACGCCTGTTGACGGAGGTATTAACCGTATTGCCCACTATTCAGCAGGAATGCCCCTAAGCATTGACGGTGAAAAAAACGGATTTTACAGAGTTATTTTAAACAATGAACGCACAGCTTGGATTGCTAAAAATGATGTTGTATCAATTGAGGGGAATCCCCCTGCCAAACTTCTTGACCGCACAGTTACTGAAGACAATGATTTCTATATATTTAACATAAAATTCGACAAGAAAACGCCTTACGTTATAGAAGGCGGATACCCTTTCATTGTAAATTTCTATAATGTAAAAGACTACGAAAACAATACTTTTAGCTTCAATTTCCCACTAAAGCAGAAATTGGCAGGTTATAGCGGAAAATTTGAAGGCAATACGTTTGTTTTAAAGATAAGAAAATTTCCTCAAATAAATGACGAAAATCCACTCAAAAATATTAAAATAACACTAGATGCGGGACATGGCGGCGACGAAATCGGCGCAATCGGCTGTTTGCGGCATAAGGAAAAAGAAATAAATCTTGCAATCACGAAAAATTTATACGATGAACTTAAAGCCCGCGGTGCAAATGTTATGATGACGCGAAGCGGCGACGATAATGTGGGTTTGTATGACCGTGTTGAAATTGCAAATAAAAATGATTCAATGATGTTTATCAGCATTCACGGGAATGCACTGCCTGACAATGCAGATCCTTTGCAGAACAGCGGAACTAGTATTTATTACTATTATAATCAGTCAAAACCTTTAGCCGACAGTATTATGAGAACAATGATGGAACAGCTTTCGACAAACGATGACAAGGTAAGAAAAGGCAGCCTTGCGGTTGTCAGAAACACTGAGGCGCTTTCGATATTGATTGAGGTTGCATATTTAATAAACCCGGATGACAATGCAAAACTTATAAACAAAGAGTTTCAAAAGCAAACAGCAAAAGCCATTGCCGACGGTATTGAAGAGTATTTAAAGAATTAATGTAACGAAATGTAAAGATGAATTTAAAAATGGCTAAAATCCAGGTATACTCATTGATAGGATAGGATAGGATAGGATGCGATGCCCGCGTGTCAATTGTTTGAGGCAAAAATACTTTATAAGGGTATAAGAGATATATAAATAGGATATATCCTAAAGTATGAAAGGAGCATATTATGACTGACAATGTTAATTCTATCAAACCCGGCGCAGCTACAGTTGGAAAAGCGTCTCTCAATGCCCAAAAACAAGGTAAAGTAAACACAAATCAAAACACGCTGGAGCAAAGCAGCATCTGGGCACAGGTAAAAGGCAATGTTAATGCTGATAATTCAGTTGATAAAAATGAAATATTGGATTTAGCAAAGCCTTTACTTAAGGGGGCGGCCACAGGGGCATTATTAGGTATGCTTAATGATATAAGCTTAATTAATATTAAAAGCAAAACCGATATTATAAAAGTTAACAAACAAATTGAAGACCAATTAGAAAATCTGTCAGCTAAGTTTGAAGATTTAGTCCATATGGAAGGGGCAATATCCCAAGCCATTTCTTTAGATTCTTTTGATCCAAAAGTTTTAGATTATAAATCCTGGGGTTGAAGAATTTCAATAAAAGTAAGAAGGCGGAGAGAAATTTCTCCGCCTTCTTGGTTAAGCTTTTTTCAAATAGTTAAGCAGTGTTCTGACACCGGCGCCGGTTGCGCCTGAAATAAATTCTTTCTGCGGTTTTTCAATAAACGCTGTGCCGGCAATGTCTATGTGGCACCATTTTGGGATGTAATCTTTGCTGCCGACAAATTCTTTCAAAAATATTCCAGCAATTGACGCCCCGCCCATACGTGAACCCGTGTTTTTCATATCAGCAATTTCTGATTTTAGACTGTTTTTGTATTCGCTGAACATTGGTAATTCCCAGAACGTTTCACCGCTGGCTTTTGCAGTTTCGACGAGCCTGTTAATCATTTCCTTGTCGTTGCCCATAATTCCTGAGGCCACTGTGCCGAGTGCCACAACGCAGGCTCCGGTTAAAGTTGCAAGGTCAATTATCTCATCAACTTTTAATTCTGTTGCATAGCAAAGTGCATCTGCTAAAGTTAAACGGCCTTCGGCGTCAGTGTTGTCAACTTCGATTGTCTTGCCGTTTTTGGCTTTTAGGATGTCGCCCGGTTTGTAAGCCTTTCCTGACGGCATATTTTCGCATGCAGCAATAATTCCGTGGACTTCAACTTCAGGCTGCAATTTCGCAAGGGCGCTCATAACACCTAAAACGCAAGCTGCACCTGACATGTCATCACGCATTGTGAGCATTGATGAAGCCGGTTT
>USGC01000081.1 GCA_900554095.1 uncultured bacterium | reverse complement strand
CAGGGCCCCGCGGCCCGTCAACCATTATTGCAACGGACTCTCCTGACTTTAATCTCTCTATAATCTGCATTGTGCCGCCCACAGCACCTTTTCTTGCAGTAGAACCACGGACTGTTTTAAAGCCCCATTTTTGGACAGTTCTTGTAATTATTTCTCCGTCGATTGACGTACTTACTAAAATATTAAGCTTTTCTCTATTAGGTATACCGTGTACGCAAAACTGCTGACCATGCCACATAGCATAAATACAAGGCTCAGTGTTTTGATAGTTTATATTGATTATACGAGTAAAATATTCTTGAAACTTTAGTACTCGATATACTACATTTGCAAAGAATTCAGCATTTTTTTCATTAATTAGTCTTACCATAGTAAATATATTTAGCATAAAAGAGTTTTTGTTGCAACTTTGTAAAGATAAATCCTATCTCTGGTGGACTTGCACAAAAACTTTTTTGCTGTATAATCTGTGAAGAGATATTAATAAGTAAAAGGGAAAAACAATGAAAATTAGTGTAGCAAAAGAAAACGATAATATTGTAAAAATTGATGTTACAATTCCGGCTAAAGATGCCGCTAAAGCTTATGATGCAGCAGTTAAAAGAGTTGCTCAATATGTAAATGTTGATGGTTTTAGAAAAGGAAAAGCTCCGCGTGCGGTTGTAGAAAGGCACGTTGGTATTGATAGAATTAAACATGAAGCACTCGATAGCCTTCTTCCACAAGCAATTTCCAAAGCAGTAAAAGATAATGACTTAGATATTATTGCACAACCTTATGTAACTAAATTTGATTTTACAGTAGGACAAGACTTGAATGTAGAAATTAAGGCTGAAACAAGGCCAGAAGTTAAATTGGGTGAATATAAAAATTTGAAAGTCGAAGTTGAAAGCGCTGAAATTCCGGAAGATGCTTTTGATAAAGCTTTGAATAATATTCTAAATCAGTATGCAACACAAGAATTGGTTGTAGATAGACCTTCAAAAGATACAGATATTGTTGTAATGGATTTTGAAGGCACAGCTAACGGCGAAAAAATAGCAGGCGGTGACGCTAAAAATTATCCGCTTGATTTAGCTCATTCAAACTTCATTCCCGGTTTTGCTGAGCAGTTGGTTGGCAAAAATGTAGGCGATGAATTTGATATCAATGTTACATTCCCCGCTGAATACCACGATGAAAAATTAAAAGGTCAGCCGGCAGTTTTTAAAATTAAAATAAACGAAATTAAAGAAAAGAAAGTTCCTGAATTAAATGATGAATTTGCCCAAAAAGTAGGCCCTTTCAAAACAGTAGATGATTTAAAAGCTGATGTCCAAAAATATTTAGACAATCAAAAAGAACAAAACAACAAAATTAATTCAGAAAATGAAGTTTTCAAAAAAGTTATAGAGGCTGCCTCTGTTGAAATTCCGCAAACTATGATTGACAGAGAAGTTGAGTCTTTAACAAACGAGTACAAACAAAGACTTCAAGCTCAAGGCTTAAACTGGGAACAAATAGTTAAAGCCCAAGGCGAAGATTCTCTTACAGCCACAATAAAAGACGATGCCCAGCACAGAATTAAAAATTCTTTGGTTATCGACAAAATTGCTAAAGAAGAAAATCTTAAACTAGATCAAAAAGATATCGAAAAGAAATTCCAACAACTTGGTGCTGCTTACGGTATGAGCCAAGCTGATTTGATTAAGCAACTCGGCAAAAATCCCGAAGTTATAGCCTCACTTTCACAACAAGCGCTTAATGACAAGGTTAGAGATTTCTTGATGGAAAAAAATACAGTTGAATTTGTAGCGCCTAAAAAACAAAAAGTGGAAAGTAAATAGTTAAAATATTATAATGAAATAAGAAAGGAAACGTAAACATGAGTTTTGTACCTGTAGTAATTGAACAATCAAGCAGAGGAGAACGTTCATTTGATATATTTTCAAGATTATTGAGAGAACGTATAATCTTTTTGGGTACTCCTATTGATGATATGGTTGCAAACTTAATAGTCGCTCAGTTGCTTCTATTAGACAGCGAAAATCCTGAAAAAGACATTATGTTATACATAAACAGTCCTGGCGGCAGTGTTACGGCAGGTTTCGCAATTTATGACACTATGCAGCATATCAGAGCTGATGTTTCAACTATTTGTTTAGGACAAGCTGCTTCAATGGGTGCGTTTCTTTTAGCAGCGGGTACAAAAGGCAAAAGAATGGCACTTCCTCATTCTAGAGTGCTTATTCACCAGCCTCTTGGCGGTGCTCAAGGCCAGGCTACTGATATTGAAATTCAAGCGGCTGAAATTATTAGAATTAAAAAATCTTTGAATGAAATTCTTTCAGCTAATACCGGTCAATCTTTGAAAAAAATTGAAAAAGATACAGACAGAGACTATATCATGACTCCGGCTGAAGCTTTAGAATACGGTATGATTGATAAAGTAGTTACTCGCGAAGGTATCAAAGGTTAATTTACTTGAAAGGTTATAATTATGCCAAAACACGATGACAGCAGACTAAAATGTTCATTTTGCGGTAAATCTCAAGACCAGGTTAAGAAATTAATTGCTGGGCCTGAAGTTTATATTTGCGATGAATGTGTAGAGCTCTGCAACGAAATTCTTGATGAAGAATTCTTTGAAAATAAAGATAAGGAAAATGGCGAAACAGATGCGGCAAAAACAGAAAAGCCAATTCCAAAACCGCATGAAATAAAAGCTTATCTTGATGAATACATTATTGGCCAAGACGATGCTAAAAAAGTTTTGTCTGTTGCTGTATACAATCATTATAAGCGTTTAAAGCACAACAAAAATACGGATTTAAAAAATAATGTAGAAATTCAAAAATCTAATATTTTGCTTGTTGGGCCGACAGGTTCAGGTAAGACGTTACTTGCCCAAACTTTGGCTAAAATGCTTGATGTACCTTTTGCAGTAGCGGATGCAACAACCTTGACTGAAGCTGGTTACGTTGGTGATGATGTTGAAAATATTCTTCTTCGCCTTTATCAGAACGCTGATTTTGACTCTGCAAAGGCTGAGCGCGGTATTATTTACATAGATGAAATTGATAAAATCTCAAGAAAATCTGAAAACACATCAATTACCCGTGATGTTTCAGGAGAAGGTGTTCAACAAGCATTGTTAAAAATGATTGAAGGAACAGTTGCACATGTGCCTCCTCAAGGCGGTCGCAAACACCCTCATCAAGAGTTTATTGAAGTTGACACAAGTAATATTTTGTTTATTGTAGGCGGTGCTTTTGTCGGATTAGAGAAAATAATCGAACGCCGTACTAATGAAGGTTCTTCAGTTGGCTTTGGTGCTGCGGCACCTCTGTCTCAAACTGAAAAAGAAGCTAACGCTGTTAAATTATTGAAAAAATTGCAGCCGGAAGATCTTTTGAAGTTTGGATTAATCCCTGAATTTATCGGCCGTGTACCTATTTACGCAGTGCTTGATCAATTGAATGAAAAAGCGCTTAAAAATATCTTGACAGAACCTAAAAATGCCGTGTTGAAGCAATATAAGTGCTTGTTGGAAATGGATGGTGTGGATTTGGAATTTGAACCTGAAGCTGTTGATTTGATAGCTCAAGAAGCAATGAAACGCAAAACAGGTGCTCGTGCTCTACGTTCTATTGTAGAAGAAATCATGTTGGATGTAATGTATGAAATTCCTGCTAAAGGCAATGTCGAAAAATACGTAATAACAGCTGATATGGTTAAAAATAGAAACAAGGCTGAATTAATCCAGCTTCCAACTAAAAATGATGCCGGTACTAAAGAAATTACAGCATAAATTAAAAAAGCGGATAATAAAATATCCGCTTTTTATTACAGTTTATAATATTAAAGCTTAACATATTTGTCAAAAAAAATTATTTGTGAAAGAATATATTTATGAATAATGAAAAAACTTTAATATTAATAGATGGGCATGCTTTAGCATTTAGACAGTACTTTGCTTTAGAACGTACTAACATGAAAACGACGGATGGTACTCCAAGCTGGGGGGTATATGGTTTCTTTAAGTCTGTTTTTGATTTGCTAAAAAACAACAACTTGAAACCTGACGCAATAGCGGTAGCATTTGATGTAAGCCACAAAACATTTCGTGTGGACAAATATCCTGAATATAAATCCAACCGCCGCTGCATGCCGGATCCTATGAAAATTCAAATGGATTTGATTTACGAGGGTTTGAAAGCTTTTAATATACCTATTTATACAAAAGAAGGCTTTGAAGCTGATGATGTAATTGGTACAATTTCTAAGAAAGCATGCGAACTTGGCCATAAGGTTTTGATATTAACAGGTGATCAGGATGCTTTTCAATTAGTTGATAAAGAAGGCTGTACAAAGGTTATTCTGCCGTCGAAAGGTGAATTAATTGAGTATAACTGGGATAGAATTTATGAAAAGTTAGGGGTTTATCCGGATCAAGTTATTGATTATAAAGCCTTACGTGGAGATACTTCTGACTGTATCCCGGGAATCCGCGGGATTGGTGAAAAAACTGCACAACGACTTTTAACTCAATACGGAACTTTAGAAAATGTTCTGGCAAATGGGCAAAATATACCGGAAGCCGCTATCCGCTGCCGTATATGCGGCGGTGTTGAAGCAGCAACTTTGAGTAAATATCTTGCGACTATTATTCGAGATGTAGATATAGATTTTGATTTTTCGCTTACAAACCTAGAATTACCGGATGTTAAAGCTGTTACTGCATTTTTAAAGAAAATGCAATTTTACAGCTTTTTGAAAAATATAAATTCTATACTTACTGCTTTTGATAAATCTGGAAATCTTTCTGCTGCCCAAAATATGGAAAATGGCGATCAACAGCAGTTGGGGCTTTTTAGTGAGGCGGTCAAAGCCGAGATTAACAAGATTGAAATACAATATGATAAAAAATACATTACAACTGCTGAAGATTTGCATTCGATGATAGAAGAGTTAAAATCTCAGCAATTCTTTGCTTTCAAGATGGAAGGCGTTGTAAAAAGTGCTGTTGAAACGGAGATTGCAGGTTTTGCATTTGCTTATTGTGAGGATTACAAAGTCAAAAGAGGCAAAATAATTTTTGAAGGGGATGGCAAAAATTGTCCTAAAACTTTCTACATCCCTGTTAATGTAGAGGATGGATTAGATAAAGATTTTGTAATTTCTGTGCTAAAACCTCTGTTTGAGGATGATAATGTTAAAAAAGTAACGCATGACTTGAAGGTTGAGTGCAACAGTTTCCGCTCACACGGTATTGAATTAAAAGGCGTGATTTTCGATACAATGCTTGCAAGCTATGTAAAAGAACCAAGCCGCAATCAAGCACTCGATATTCAGTCTATAGAACGCTTAAATCACGTAATGAATGAATTTGCTCCATATGAAAGCAACAGGCGTAAACGAATTACTATTTTACAGGCAAAGCCGGAAAATGCTTTTAACTTTGCTGTTGATGAAGTTGCGACAATTTTGGATTTAACCAAATACTGGGTAAAGGAATTAGATGAAAAAGAATTAAAGCTTATTTCAGATATTGAACTGCCGCTTGCATGTGTGCTTTCTGATATGGAGTACACCGGTGTATCAATCGATGTTGAGTATCTGAATGAATTAACCAAAACAATGGATACTATGATCCATAAAATTGAATCCAAGATATACCAGCTTGCGGATGAAGGTTTTAACCTAAACTCTCCGCGCCAGGTTGGTGAAATCCTTTTTGATAAACTTAAAATTGATTCCAAGAAAAAGGGCAAGGTTAAAAATAAATATTCAACTAGTGCAGAAATTTTGGAAGAGCTTGCGCCTGAGCATGAAATTGTTGATTTAATTTTGAAATATCGTAAATATACAAAATTAAAGTCTACGTATTCAGAGGCGCTTCCGGGCTTGATTAACCCTATTGACGGAAGACTTCACACAACATACAATCAAACTGTTACAGCAACAGGGCGGCTTTCATCGTCAAATCCGAATTTACAAAATATTCCTATTCGTACAGAAGAAGGAAACAAAATTAGAAAAGCCTTTATTCCTCGCGATAAAAGGCATTATGTAATCTTGTCAGCAGACTATTCTCAAATCGAATTGAGACTTTTAGCACATGTTACAAAGGATAAAAATTTAATTAAAGCCTTTACATCAGATATAGATATTCATACACTGACTGCATCAAAGGTTTTTGACGTGCCTGTTGAAGAAGTTACAAAGGAAATGCGGTACAAGTCTAAGGCCGTTAACTTTGGTATAATATATGGACAAAGCCGTTATGGCCTTGCAAAAGCGCTTGGTATCACATGGGAAGAAGCAGAAGAGTTCATAAATAAATATTTCAAAACCTATCCAAGAGTAAAAACTTATATGAAAAGAATAGTTGACTTGGCTCGCAAACAGGGATATGTAGAGTCAACTTTCGGTAGGAAACGCAGACTGGATAATGAATTTGATAGTGTAAATAATCAGATTAGAGAGTTTGCCAAAAGAGCGGCTATTAACCACCCAATGCAAGGTACTGCCGCTGATTTGATTAAAATAGCAATGATAGAGCTTTATAAAAAGCTTAAAGAAAATAATTTAAAATCCAAAATGATTATGCAAGTGCACGATGAACTGGTTCTTGAGGTTGAAAAATCAGAGTTAGAACAGGTTACGAAACTTGTAATCGATGCTATGGAATTAAATCAGCCGCTTCTTGTGCCGCTTAAAATTGATATAAATGTAGGTGCATCATGGAAAGAGCAATAAAATTTTTTTCTTTATCAATCTTGTTAATTACTGTACAGAACGCTGTATTTGCCGAGCCAGCAATGAGTTTAAGTACGTTAGTAACTCCTCAGATTGTATCTTTTGATGATTGTACTAAAACATTTAACATGAACTGTGAAAGACTTTTTTATCTTACGCTAGCCTCAATCAATGCAAACCGTTTTGAAATAAAAGAAATCCAATCAAAAACAGGTTATATTCTTTTTTCAGCAGTTGGAAAAGAGTTTTTGGCAAGTGTTATAACAGTTGATAAATACCGTTCAATGTTGAAAATTACTCCGGCAAATAACAACTACTTTTTTGCTCCGGGAATTGTGTTAAATATATACAAATACATAGATGTCAATCCATCAGAGCACTTACAAAATATCCCAAAAGGCGGCTAAGCTAATTTTTCAAAAGCTTCATTTACAATAGCTGTAATTGATGGCTCCGGAGTGTCTTCATTTTCTGTTGTAATCCATAAAAGGTACTCAATATTACCGGAAGGGCCTTTAATAGAGGAATAGGTCAAACCTTTGACTGTATAATCCAAATTTTTTGCGCTGTCTATGACGTTTTGTATAACTTGCGCGTGCACTTTTTTGTCTCTTACAACACCGCCTTTTTCGATGTTTTCTTTTCCTGCCTCAAACTGAGGTTTTATTAAAAGAAGCATTTCATGAAATTGCGGTGATAGAAGTTTTTTAAGATTTTCTAAAACTTTTGTAAGAGAAATAAACGACAGGTCGCTAACTAACAAATCCGCAACCGACTCATTTTCTGAATAAATATCCTCATATGAACAAATTCTGAGGTTTGTTTTTTCAATAACCTTGACGCGATTATCAGAGCGGATTTTCCAATCTAGCTGCCCGTATCCAACATCTGCTGCGTAAACAAATTTTGCACCATTTTGCTAAAGACAGTCCGCGAAGCCTCCGGTAGAAGCCCCAGCAT
>USGC01000080.1 GCA_900554095.1 uncultured bacterium | reverse complement strand
AAACCTTTCTACCGCTTCAGCGGACTCTGTCTGTATTAATTGTTCGTTAAATCCTTGTAAATTCCCGGCTTAAACACTTCCATCATTTGTGAACGCACTCTTTCATGGGCTTCTTTTGGTGTCATTCTCCAGTTTGTAGGACAGGATGAAAGCATTTCTACAAAGCCGAAACCAAGCCCTTGCAATTGAACTTCAAAGGCTTTTTTGATTGCTTGCTTAGCTTTTCTAATATTAGCCGGAGTGTCAAGCGAAACTCGTGCACTAAATGCTGTTCCGTCGCAAAGCGCGATGTGTTCGGCAATTTTAATCGGATATCCGTAATATTCGACATTTCTGCCCATAGGAGATGTTGTGGTTTTTTGACCCAGAATTGTTGTAGGCCCAAGTTGGCCGCCGGTCATGCCATAAGTTGTATTGTTTATGCAGACAGCGGTTAATTTTTCACCGCGTAATGCTGCGTGAAGGCTTTCGCCTGTTCCTATTGAGGCAAAGTCGCCGTCGCCTTGGTATGTAAATACAATTTTGTTCGGGCGTGCTCTTTTAATCCCTGTTGCTTCGGCCAAAGCTCGTCCGTGAGGAGATTCAAGGGCATCAACGTCCAGAAAATCATACGCTGTAACCCCGCAGCCAATACCAATTACGGAAATTATATCTTCTCTTATATTAAGTTCGTCTATAACTTCAGCTAGGAGTCTTACTGCGACACCATGATCACAGCCCGGGCAAAATGAATATTTTGCATTTTCTTTTATTGCTTCTGGTATTTTAAAAACTTGTGTAGCCATATTATTCCTTTTTTATAATTTAACGTGTTCTGCAATGCTTTCGGCATCGGGCGGTGCCCCTACGGGTTTGTTGTACAATTCAACGGGAGCTGCACCGTTTACGGCAAGTTTTACATCGTTAATCATCTGTCCCATGTTGACTTCTACAACTATAAATTTTTTAACTTTTTCTGAAAGCTCTGCAAGTCTTTTGTTCGGGAAAGGATAAAGCGTAATAGGTCTGAAAAATCCTGCTTTAATTCCTTGAGCCCGTAACATTTTCATTGCGGTTTTGACATTTCTTGAAGTGCTGCCAAAGCTTACTAAAACGATGTCAGCGTCTTCGGTGTTAATTTCTTCCCACATTGTTTCGTTTTCTTCGATTTGTTTGTATTTTGCGTAGAGTTTATCTAAGAAAACGCATCTGTCTTCGGCTAAAGGTGCGTATGAGCGGATTGTGCGGGATTTTCTGCCTTTCGCTCCGGATAAAGCCCAGTCTGAATTGTCGATTTCTGGATATGGATATTCTTTAAACTCAACGGGTTCCATCATCTGCCCTAAAAGCCCGTCTGCTAAAAGCATAGCCGGATTTTTATATTTATGAGCCAGATAGAAGGTTTTGTATGTCAAGTCAATGCATTCCTGAACATTTGCAGGAGCAAGCACGATGAGTTTGTAATCTCCGTTGCCGCCGCCTTTTGTCGCTTGAAAATAGTCGCCTTGTGAAGGATAAATATTTCCGAGCCCCGGGCCTCCGCGCATTACGCTTACTAAAACCATAGGCAATTCATCGCAAGTTCCGTAAGAAAGAGCTTCCTGCATTAAAGCTACTGCACAAGATGAAGATGAGGTCATTGCTTTTGCGCCCGTTGAACATGCGCCTAAAACCATGTTTATTGCTGCAAGTTCGCTTTCGGCAGAAACATAGCCGCGTCCGAGTTCTTGCATTTTTCCGCTCATGTATTCTCCGATTTCGCTCTGAGGGGTTATCGGATAGCCGAAATAGCATTCGCAGCCGGCGATTATTGCAGCTTGCGCTATTGCATAGTTACCTTTTATTAAAACTTTTTTGTTTTCTTTTTCTAAAGTTTGGTTCATTTAATTATCCTTTATAAACTTCTGTTATCAGAATTTGA
Source organism: uncultured bacterium (assembly GCA_900554095.1). GTDB lineage: Bacteria > Cyanobacteriota > Vampirovibrionia > Gastranaerophilales > Gastranaerophilaceae > Scatenecus. The sequence goes on along the minus strand of USGC01000080.1, from coordinate 5,862 downwards.
ATTTATAATCAATTCACCAAATCTACTTATACTGCTACCAGCCTTGATAACTAGCGCGTAGCCATCTTTTTCATCAACATAACAATCAGAGTTCGGACTAATACCTCTTGAAGTATTAATCAAATTCAACGACTTTATTTCCTAAGTTGTTTGTTTCGCTGCTTACTTTAATAAGTTTTTTCGGGCACTCATTTATACATAAGTAACATGCTTTACATTTGCTTTTATCTATAATTATATGGCTCATGCTTTTTCCTTATCTCCCATCACCTTTATTAAAATATTATAGCACTTAAAACAAATTTAGTTATTTATTCTTTACAATTGTAATATAATTGGTTAATAATTTGCTAAGACAATATATATTCTGATAATATATTGTTAAAGGGATATGTAAAGAGGAAAACTGTAAATTTATGACACAAGCAGAAATTGAAGAAATTATTAACTCCATAAAAACGGAGTATGCCGGACAAAAGAATGAATTCGAGAGAATTCTCAAAAATATTGATTTAAAAATAGATTCTGCGGCTGAAAGCGGTGCATCTATTGATATTGTAAAGGTTTCGTTACAAGAAATAAAAGAAGAGCTTGATAAAAGACGTGAATTTGCAGCGGAAAACTTTGAAAATATATTGAAATCTTTTGAAGCATTGAATGAAAAGCAGGATTTGATGGCTTCTAATTCTGATTTGAAAATTATGTTTGATGTTTTGGCTGAAAACGTGAATAATTTTTCACACGAGTTAGCCGGCCAAAAAAGTGTGATTGATGATGTAGAGCAACAATTTAATGATTTTGCCTCTGACAATTCCCGTAAAGAAGAAATTATCCAAAATATTACAAATCTTAAAGAATCTTTAGAAATTTTCAACCGCGGATTTGAAGCTTCTGTTATGGAGATAAATTCTAATCTTCGCAATATCTCAAAAAATCTTATGACAATGGATGTTACTGAGCAAAACGATATTATCAAACGTGAGTTGGAAAATATTTATCTTGCTTCTAACGCGATTTTGTCGTCTTTGGAAATCCTTGATCAGAAAAATGAAGACTTAGTAAAACGGACTGAAGATTTATCTAAAATAGGAGAAATCGTTTCTTATGCAGAAAAAATTAATTCTTCAGTGAACGGTTTGGAAGAAAAAATTGACGCATTGCCTCAGAAAATTGAAGTTCCGGATTTATCTTTTGACATTGAGCGCATTTATGACGGAATTCAATCTATTAAAAATCTGCCGGCTTCTGATATTCCTGAAGAGAAGATTAAAACTATTGAGGATAAAATTCAAAGTTTATCTGAAAGTTTGTCAAATGGATTTTTAAATTATTTTTCTTCAGTTAAAGATTTGTTTGTATCTTTTAATGACGATTTGAATGAAAAGCGCACTGTTGTACTCAGCAAGCTTGATGAAAACCAAAAAAACTGTGTTGAAAGTTTTAATAATTTGGCAGAGGATTTGCGCGCAATTGATAATAACATAGCGGCTAAAGAAGACAATTATCTTAAATTTATTACTGAAAGATTTACGCAGATTACTGATACTGTAAATGATTTTAAAGCTTATTTTAATTCTTCAAATTTGGCCTTAGAAAGTAAATTTGCAGAAAAATTCACTGTATTGGAAAAACTTATTGCACAAGGCTCCGGAGTGTTTGACGAAAGTTTTGTTCATATTTCTGACAAGATTGACGAGTGTGTGCGTTTTGTCAAAAGTACCGCAGCTGAAACCGATATAAAATTCGGTAATACAGTTTCTGAGATTTCTGATATGAAAGAAGATGTATCAAGAATACTTGATAATTTGTCGGCTTTCGCGTCCAAAAACGAGACCAAGCTTGTTAATTTTGATTATAAGTTTAGCGGAAGTCTTGAAGATTTGAAAAATGATTTGCAGAGTTTTTGTGCAAATTTTGAAACTCTTAAATATGACTTAGTTCAATCAGCAACGGAAAATCGTTCGCTAATGTCAGAAATTGTTGATGATGCTTTTCACAAAACCGAAGAGCTTATTAACCATTTGAGCGATGAAGCAAATCTTTTTGCAAATAAAGAGGATGTCGAAGAATTAAGCACGCAATTGAAGGAACTTAACGGATTATTTTCTAAAATTTCATCCCAAAACGCAGACAATATTATTTCTAATATCGAAAATGCATCCTTGAAAATAGATACAGTAGGGGTGGATTTATCTAAACTCCTTAATGATAATTTTGAAATGGTGCGAAAATTTATTGAGGATTCAAAAGATCAAAGCAATCAAAATATTGTTGAGATAAGCGAGCTTTCTGACAATGTTAAAAACCTCGAAGCAGAATTTGAAAAAACTTCTCAAGCCTTAAAGCAGGCCTTTAATGAACAAATTGAAAGTTTGAGAGAGTATATTTCAGCCTCTCAAGAAGCCGCGCAAAAATATAACGGCGATCAGGCTGACGAAAAAGTTGCTCAAAAACTTCTTGCACTCGAAAGCCTTCTTGCTGATGCCGCTGAAAAATATGAAGAAAAAATTGTTATTTTGCAAAACAAAATTTCTGATTATTCAAATGTTGTTGAGCAGGTAAGTTCTGATACTTATCTAAAACTTGACAACTCTTTGTTTGAAATTGAAGCTGTTAAAGCTGAAATTACAAAAATCCTGGACAATATCAACAAAAATCATTTTTCAAGCAATGAGAAATTTGAAGAAATTTCAACTTCTATACTTAATAGGTTTGAAGAATTGTCTTCAAGCATTGAAGCATTAAAAAACGACGAGGATATTAATTCAAAATCCTCTTTGGATCAAAGTTTTTCTATTATCGATAATAAATTCGATGAGCTTAAAAATGTTTTCTCTGAGATTTCTGAAGACAGCAATGTTCGGTTAAACGGAATTTCTTCGGGAATAAACGACAAGTTCGACAGCATAAAACAGGAAATTAATCTTGTTAATACTGATATAATGGATGTTTTAAACAACAAAATTGAAATTATTACAGAAGAATTTGCCCCTCTAAAATTAGTTTTAAATTCTTTCTTGGAAAATGATGTCGAAAAGATTTTGGAAAATATAAAATCGCAAATTGAAATGTCTTATCTGAATTTTTCTGCGGATATGAACCAGAACCTTAACGAAAACCATGATGCTTTTGTAAGAATAGAAGATGCTTACAAAATTTTGACACAAAAATTCTCAAATGTTGAAGGCATAATTAATGACCTAAACCTTCATCAGATGAGTATTGTGGCGATGACAGTCAGCGAAATTGAAAAGTCTGTAGCGCTTACGGCTGACAAAACTGCTGAGTTTTACCAAGAGTGGAAAACTGAAACTTCTGTATTTCAGAAAAAATTAGAAAACACCGCCAATAATTACGAAAAAGTTAAAGGCGTTTTGGAAAAGCTTGCAGCTTTAATGGAAACGAAGACCGGCGAAGCTGCCGAAGATATTAAAAATTATATTTCTGTCATGGTTAACAATGATGATGTTTTGTCTTCACTTGATAATTCAAAGTCTGAGTTGATTGAAAAGCTTAATATTTTTACTGAAAACATCAGCAGGGATATTAAAAATTCTTCAGATTTAATGCCTGAGTTGAAAAAGTTTTTTGATGATTTGAAAAACAACAATGCAGATTTAATGGCTGCAATAGGGCGACTTGGAACTATTGATGAAATAGCAGCGCTTTCTGAAAATGATGTGAAACTTGCTGAACTTTTAAATTCTTTGCACTCTAAAGTTGATGTTCTGGCAATGTCAGAAGAAAACGATACAATGGCAGATTTTGCAGATGCTTTGCATGAGAAGATTGAAATGCTTGTTTCTGCAAATAACAATAGTGATAAGCTTGAAGAATTATTAAAAGCTTTAAATGAAAAAGTTGATTTGATTGCGCTTTCTGACGGAAATGAGAAAATTGAAGAATTAGTCCAGGCGCTTAATGATAAAATAGATGTCCTTGCATTGTCCGACAATGAAGAAAAGATTGAAGAAATGATGCAATCACTTCACGACAAGATAGACGTTTTGGCCTTGTCCGATAGTGAAGAGAGAATTGAGGAGATGGTCAAGTCGCTTCATGACAAGGTTGATGTTTTGGCGCTTTCTGAGAGCGATGAGCGGATTGAAGAAATGGTCAAAGCGCTCCATGATAAAGTAGATATTTTAGCAGCCTCTGATGACAATGAGCTTTACAGCGAAATTCAGGATATTAAGAACTTAATACTTTCTCAAAGACAAGAAATTGAGGCGTTTGATGCGGATTCTCGTTCAGTCAGTGTTGACAAGCACCTTCAAGATTTGCTTTCTGATATTTCTAAGATTGAAAAAAGTATTAGCAGCCTTGATTTTGTTCAGAACGCAAGTGATATTAAAGATTCGGTGATGAATGCGATTTTGACAGTTACTGATCAGATTACTTTTGTTGAGGAAACTGAAGAAATTAAGGATTTTGTTGAAGAACGCACGGATGAAATTAACAAAAATCTTCTCGATGTGAAAAAACGCCTTGATAGCATGACTAACGGCGGTAATGATTGGGATTATTCTTACACAATGCAGGATATTGAATCCGATATCGCAAAACTTAGAATTATCTTAAACGATATTTCAGCGTCTTCAACTAAGGATGAAATAAGCGAGATTTCGCAAAATATTCACAAGCTTGCGTCTGCGGTTAACGGCATGCACAGCTCGTTAACTCAAGAACAAATTCTTGATTTAAAAACGGATTTCGAAAAACTTAATGATGATATCATTAGTATAAGTTCGCGTACAAATAAACTTCTTTTAACTTCAGATGACTCATACAGAGCTTTAACAAGCGGACTGGATGAGTTTAGTCAGGTTATTAGCGATTTGGAAGAGAGAATAAGCGTTATTGATAACAGCGAAATTAACGAGCGTTTGGAGCGCAAGCTTGATAATATTCAATCTATGGTTACCTCATCAGCAAATTCTGACAGCGTAATGCGCGAAGTTATGATGTATTTGGGCGAGTGGATTGACGGTACGAGCGGCAAAATCGACGATATTCAAGAGGCTGTTTCTGATGTGAATTCTATTTCAAAAATCATCGGACAAGTCCGCGAGCTTCTCCCTGAAAGAGAAGAGCTGCTCAGCTTAATTGAAAACCAATTTGAACAAAAGTTAGAAAAAGTTTTAACAGCACTTGAAGAAAAAAATTCACCGTTGTTAGAAAATAAAATTGACAATTTAGAAAAACAGCTTAACAAAATAAGCTCAACAATAGAAAAGCTGGCGTCTTATGTTGATGAATAGTAATTTAATAAAAGATTTAAAAAAAGTTTTGCCCCGTGAAAACGTTCTCTCTGACTATGAAGAACGATACGTTTATTCTCAGGACGCAACTAACGTGCCTGAAATAAAAAACGTTGCCGACGCGGTTGTTTTCGCTGAAAGTGTTGAGCAGGTTTGTGAAATCGTTAAGATTGCAAATAAAAGAAAAATTCCCGTAATTTGCCGCGGTGCAGGTACAAACGTTGTGGGTGCGTGTCTTATTGAACATGGCGGAATAATTTTGAATTTTTCTAAAATGAATAAAATTCTTGAGATAAATCGCGAAAATATGACAGCACGAGTTCAACCCGGAGTAATTGTTGCTGATTTACAAAAACAAGCGGAAGCTGTCGGTCTGTATTATCCGCCCGATCCTTCTAATCTTGCGGTATCAACAATCGGCGGTAGTATCGCGCAATCTTCGGGTGGGGCTAGAACTTTTAAATACGGTTCTACAAAAGATTATATTATTGATTTGAAAGTTGTTACGGCAAACGGTGAAATTCTGCGTACCGGTGCGAATACTATTAAAAATGCTACCGGATATAATCTTTCAAGTCTTTTTATCGGCTCGGAAGGTACT
>USGC01000079.1 GCA_900554095.1 uncultured bacterium | reverse complement strand
TTCATGGTTTGGTTCGCGACGAACATGGCCATAAAATGTCCAAGTCCAAAGGCAACACGGTTGACCCCGATGAAATCTTTGAAAACTACGGTGCTGACACTGCAAGATTATTTATTTTGTCAGATTCACCGCCGGCACGGGATTTTGACTGGTCAGATGCCGGCGTTGAAGGGTGTTATAAATTCTTAAACCGCGTGTGGAGACTTGTTGCGTCTAATGCGGACGATGTAACACTTGATTTTAAAATCCCTCAACAGTTGAAAAAAGACAACGATGATATGGTTAGAAATGTCCATATTGCAATAAAAGGCATTACGATTGATATTGCAAATGATTTTCAATTTAATACGGTAATTTCAAAGTATCGTGAGTTAACCAATGCAATTTACGACTGGCGTGCTAAAAAGTCAAATCTCGACGATGAAGACAAACAAGTATTAAGTTTTGCAATAGTTTCATTAATGAAATTGATGTCGCCTGTGGCTGTTCATTTGACAGAAGAAGCTTGGGCTCAGCTTGGTGCGCAAACGTCTATTCACGAAGAAAAATGGCTTGAATACGACGAAAATCTGGCTAAAGCAAGTTCAATTACGCTTGTAGTGCAAGTTAACGGCAAAGTCCGCGATAAAATCGAGGTCGATGAAAGCCTTTCAGAAGATGAAATGAAAGAAATTGCGCTTTCCAGCGAGAAAGTAAAAGAGTTCACTGCGGGCAAAACAGTTGTAAAAACAATAGTTGTACCGAAAAAACTCGTAAATATCGTTGTAAAATAAATAACTTTAAAAAATAAATGCAGGTATCTGAATTAAATTCGGATGCCTGTTTTATTTGCGGGCAAATACATTGGAATACACCAACTTCTGTATTTTTGTGGAAATTCCATGTTTTGGTTCATGTAATTGTCGACCACTTCAAGTAAATCTTTTCTTTGCGAAGTAAAGCCCATTTTCCGGTAAAAATAAAACGGCGGTCTGTCTACATTTACAGCATCAAGGTGAACCCGGCCTTCACAGCCATAGCGGCGGCTTTCTTGCTGTGCGAGGTTTACTAATTTTTTACCAACGCCTTTCCTGTATTCTTCTGCCTTGAATTTTGCTACATAAAATGATTCATATACTGATAAATCCGGATAATAGTCGGTATCATGTGTAAGCCATTTGAAACCGTTCATTCTGCCAAGGTATTTGAATGAATATTTGTTTGATTTTTCGTCGAATTTCATGGAAGAAAGCAGATAGTTAGTTTTTACTTTCGCAATAATTTCTTTTAAATTCTTGTTAAATGGTTTAATTTCCATTAGCGACTGTATTTGAAAATCTTTTTTAAGTTTTTTGGCACGTTGGAAATTCAGCGGCTGTCTCACTGAATGTGAAGGCTTTTCAAAAGTTTTCATGAAATTGTTTATTAAATTGTAAATAAAATTCATCTTTTTCATACCCAACTATTATAAACACAAAAAATAGAAAAATTGCTATTAAATTTTATTAAAATATCATTACAAATGAGACTTGGCAGTATTTATGTATTATAATAACATTGTAGAGACATAAATAGGTTAGGGAAGAGTTTTGAATAAAAAATATTACTTTATCGCAATTGGCGGAATAGGGATGAGCGGACTTGCAAAGTATCTTCTTGAAAGAGGATGTGATGTTGCAGGTTCTGATATTAAAGACAGTAAATATGTAGATAAGTTAAGAAAATTAGGTGCTGTTGTGCACATTGGACACAAGGCGGAAAATCTGCCTGATGATTGCGTTGTTGTTGCAAGTACTGCAATCAGGGAAGATAATCCGGAATTGATGAAGGCGCGTAAATTAGGTTTGAAGGTTTACCATAGATCTGATTTACTGGCTGAGATTTCAAAGATGGATGATAAGTTTTTTATAGGATACTCCGGTACTCACGGCAAAACTACAACAAGCGGACTTGCTTCATATGTAATGGAATTGGCTGGGTATGAGCCTTCGTTTGTGGTTGGAGGAATTATACCTGAAATCGGTGTAAATGCTCAATCAACTAATGGAAAGTATTTCGCGGCAGAGCTTGATGAAAGCGATGGTACAATCGTCAAATACAGCCCAAATATTTGTGTGATTAACAATCTTGAGCCTGATCACCTTGATTTTTATAAAGATGGCATGAAGTCTCTTATGGCAACATTTGAGAAATTTATTTCTAACCTAAGCGAAAATTCAATTGTTTTGATAAATAATGATTGTGAAGCGTTAAATCAGCTTCACGGGCATAAGACAATGAGTTTTGGTCTTAATGAAGCGGATTATACAGCTAAAAATATTGTTTTCGGCCAAGATTGTACAACATTTGATGTTTATTTAAAAGGCGAATTTTTGACATCTCTTTCTATAATTCTGCGTGGAAAACACAACGTTTATAATGCTTTAGCGGTTGTGGCAAGTCTTCATCTTGCAGGCGTTGATATTGAAAAAGTTAAGCGTCATTTTACAACGTTCACAGGCATGGGCAGACGTTTTCAAAAGGTCGCGGAATTTGACGGAATAACTGTTTATGATGATTACGCGCACCATCCGACCGAAATTAAAGCAACACTTTCTTCTGCTGTGGGGTTTAAGAACAGAAAAATAGTTGCAGTTTTTCAGCCGCACCGGTTCACGAGACTAAAAAACCTTTGGGATGATTTCTTAGGCGCATTTGAAGGTGTTGACCGTGTTGTTGTTACTGATGTTTACGCGGCATCCGAAGACCCGATTGAGGGCGTTAATTCAGGGAAATTTGCACAAGATTTACGTTGTAAAATTAATGTTCCTGTTGATTACATTGCAGGTGATATTAAGACCGTTGCAACGGAGCTTTTTCCATCACTGGATTCAGGAGATGTTATCATAGGGCTTGGCGCTGGAACGATTACAGCGCTAGGAAAAGAGCTTGCTGCTGTGAATGAGGAGATGGTAAACGTTGCAAGTTGAATGTTTTAATGATTTTGAAATTAAGAATTTGACGACTTTTAAAATCGGTGGAAAAGTTGCAAAGGTTTATTTTCCCAAAAATGTGGATGAATTCGTTTTTGTATTAGAAAGCGAGCCTTTTGCAAAAGTTGTCGGAAACCTTTCAAATACGCTTGTTTCAACGTCCGGCTACAACGGAGTTGTAATTTCAACTTCAAAGATGAAGTCGTTTAAAATAGAACAAAATCTTCTGACTGCGGATGCAGGAATTAAAGGGCCTTTTCTTGCAAAACAGGCATCGGAAAACGGGCTATCAGGAATCGAATTTATGATAGGTTTTCCGGGTTCTGTGGGAGGGGAAGTTTGTATGAACGCTTCTGCAAACGGGCAGTCAATCAGCAATTGTGTAAAAAAAGTAAAATTGTATTCATCTGAGAACGGCGTCTTTGTTTTATCAAAAGATGAAATGGAGTTTTCATACAGAAATTCCATCTGTCAAAAAATGCCTTATATTGTTTTATCTGCGGAATTTGAGCTTACGCCGGCGCCGCGTGAAGAAATTGGAAAGAGAATGCAAGACAACCTTAACTTTAGAAAAAATCACCAGCCTTCTCTTGTTTTGCCGAATTGCGGAAGTGTGTTCAAAAACCCGAATGGTGATTCTGCCGGAAGATTACTGGAGCTTGCGGGCGCTAAAGAGTTACAAATCGGCGGAGCGAGGGTTTGGGAAAATCATGCGAATTTTATAGTTAATGACCGAGCCTGCACGTCAGAAGATGTTTTAAATTTAATGTTTGATATGTATTCAATGGTTAAAAATAAATTTGGTATAGAATTGGAGCCTGAAGTTAGATTTTTGGGCGGAAATAATGAAAATGAGGTTAAATTATGCAAAATATTATATCGAAATTAAGTAAAGATGCAAAAATTGCTGTACTTGCAGGTGGTATGTCTTCAGAACGGGAAATTTCAATGCGTTCCGGCAAAGGATGTTTTGAAGCTCTTAAAAGATTAGGCTTTATCAATGCAGAATTAGTTGAGGTTGATAAAAATATTGCAGAAACGCTAAAGCTAGGAAATTTTGATGCGGCTTACAATGCTTTGCATGGCAAATACGGCGAAGACGGATGTATCCAAGGGCTTCTCGAAATCCTTCAAATTCCATACACCGGATGTGGAGTTATGGCGAGCTCTGTTTGTATGAATAAGGAATTTACAAAAAGAATTTTGTCGACTTGCAGCGAAATCCCGCTTATCAAATCAGCTTTTGTAAGAAAAGGCGATGACGTAAAAGAAAAGACAAAGGATTTAAAATATCCGCTTATTACAAAACCTGTCTGCGAAGGGTCAAGTTTTGGTATGACAAAAGTTAATACAGCTCAAGAGCTTGAAGACGCCTACAACGAAGCTGTAAAATACAATGATGATGTTTTAATCGAGGAGTATCTTGTCGGGATTTGCGCGACTGTCGGTGTTTTGGAGTGTGAAGGTGAACCTTTCGCCACTGAAATTCTTGAGCTTAGACCTAAAAATGAGTGGTATGATTACGAGGCCAAATATACTAAAGGTATGACAGAATTCATTTTACCTGCTGAACTTAGTGAGGAAATGACAAAACAAGTTAAACAAATTGCAGTTAAAGCCTATGAAATGGCAGGGTGCAGTGGAGTTTCAAGAGTTGACTTCTTAATCGTAAATAATATACCATATGTTTTAGAAATAAATACAAGCCCGGGAATGACTGAGACAAGCGATCTTCCGGCACAAGCGGAAGCTATGGGTATAAGTTACGATGAATTAGTGCTTTTAATCCTTAACAGTGCAGGTTTAAACAAGTAAAATTGAGAAATTAATGGACGAATTTTCACAAAATTACAATAATGGACAAGTTGAATATCTTGATGGCGAGCAGTTGGTAAAAACTATTCGCCGCAAGCGTAAAGTCCGTAAAGGCCGTAAACGCCAAAATGCATTTAGGGCATTGTTGTGTTTTGTGATGAATATAGTTTTAATTTTTGGAATAATCTATATTGCCAAAATGCCTCAATGGTATATGCCGCAAAGTGCGTTCAAGGCGCTCGATGGGAATTCTGTGGAAATTATAAATAACAGAATTGTACCCTCTTATCGAATTTTTGCTGCACTGAGAGCAAGTGATGTCCCAAATGTGCCGATTTACATGGCAAAAACTGACAAAATTAAAGATGCAATTATGAAATTAGCACCTGTCGAGGATGTTTATATACGCAGGTACGCATTTCCTGCGCGTATTCAAATTATATTGAGAGAACGTGAACCTTACATAATGATTTCTCCCGATGAAAAAGTCAAGCCTGTGGCATTTTTCACTAAAGATGGCAAGCTTATCGGGCATGAGTATCTGCCTTTGAAAAAAGATTACAAAACGATTTTGGTTCTTTCTTACGGCAACAAAGGCGATGATTACAGAAAGTGGGATTTGCAAAAGCTAAACAAGATTGCCAAAATTGCAAAGTACGTAGAAACTTATTCCAAGGAGCCTGTTGAATATTTTGATTTGAGAGATCCAAATAATGCTTTTGTGAAAATTAAAACAGTTAATATAAGGCTCGGACGTATCGATGAAAGCGTTTATGAAAGGATTAAGCGCATTCCGTCGATATTGCCGCAAGTTAAATTGGTAGATGCGAAGGTTAAATATCTTGATTTGAGTTGGGAAAAAGTAAATTATTTAAAGCTGGGAAATTAGGAAAGAAGGTATTTTATGAAAATAGCAGCAGCGCAAATAAAATTGAAAACAGCCGATTTTAAATATAATTTTGATAATATTGTAAAATACATTGAAAATACTGATGCTGATATAATAGTATTCCCTTCAGCGGATCTTGAGGACTTGGGGGCTAAAGATTTATGCCGTGATACCAAATGTCTTATGCAGCAGCTTGATTTTTATGAAAGGATTGCCGAAAAGAATTACGATAAAGCCGTATTGATAGGCGATATCTTAATCCGTGATGGGCGAGCTCAAGACGTTGAAGCCTTTGAAATAAACGGTAAAAAGATTTTTGTCTCTGAAACCTTTAGGGATGATGTAATTTGCGATTTATATATTCTTGCCAAAAACCGTTACTTTGCGATGAATACTTATAAAGACTTTGTTGAAAGTATTCAGCCGAAATCTGACTTTTTATATATTAACGCAATTGGTATGGCTGATGAAAATATCTTTGCAGGAGGGAGTTTTGCCAAAAATAAACATAATGAACTTGTAATGCAAATGCCGCTTTGTATTGAAGCTGTAGAGACTGTGGATTTTTCAAAAATCGTGGATTTTATTGACGAACCTATGGAAAAGCAAGTTTATGAAGTAATTAAATTTGCGTTGCATGAATACTGTGAAAATACCGGATTTAAAAAGGTTATATTAGGGCTTTCAGGAGGCATTGACAGTGCTTTAACTGCGGCTCTCGCTGTTGATTCGCTTGGTGCTGAAAATGTTTTCGGGATTATGATGCCAAGCATGTATTCATCAGAAGGAAGCGTGAATGATTCTTTGAAATTGGCCCAAAATTTAGGTATTAAAACAGCAAAGCATACTATTACTCCATTGTTTGATAATTTTATGGAAAAAGTCGCACACGAAAGACGCCATGATTTGGCAGAAGAAAATCTTCAAGCACGTTTGAGGGCTTTAATTCTGATGTTCTTCTCAAATCGTGATAATTACCTGCTTCTTTCAACAGGCAATAAGTCGGAAGCTTCGATGGGGTATGGCACGCTGTATGGTGATTTGGCCGGCGGATACAATTTAATAAGCGATTTGACAAAAACAAATGTCTACAAACTTTCACATTATATAAACCGAGAAAAGGAAATCATTCCGAATGAAATAATAGAAAAGGCGCCGTCAGCGGAGCTTCGACCGAACCAAAAAGACCAAGATAGTCTTCCGGAGTACGCTATACTAGACGATATTATTGAGATGTACGTCGAACAATGCCGTCCTGTTGAAGAAATTTACGAAAAATACGGTGAAGCTCTTGTTAATGATACTATCAAAAAAATTTACCGGGCTCAGTTCAAACGTAAACAAAGCACGCTTGGAATTAGATTAACCGAACGTTCATTCGGCTCAGGCGTTTGCTATCCGATTGTGCATAAGTTTGTATAGCTATATTTTAATAGGGTAATCATCCGGGATTTGCCAATTGTTAAGCTGAATGATTTTTGCATAGTTGCGAGCGTCTGCTTTGAGGCCTTCTTCAGTGCCATCCCAGTCGGCTTCAATATAAGGTTCAACACCTTTGTTGTAAAAGTATTCATTTCTTTTGCCTGCGGCTCCTGCCGGATATAAAGCAAACCAAAAATAATCTTTGCTGTTTACATTATTTTTTTTGTCAATACTCTTCGCATAAGGATAAAAAGTGTAATCTCCGCCCGCATATTTTATCAAAACAGCGCTACCATCGGCAAAAAATACGCATAACCCACTTAAAGAAGAAATATATCTTGCGTTTTCTGCCGTTTTAAGATATTTTTTCAAGTACTTATTATAAAAGTCAGTAACGCAAGCTTCGCTATCGAGTTTACCACCGATACAATTAGGATTTTGTGTTCTGTCAAAATCTGCCCAGTCTTTCTTATCGCCATTATCGGCTTCAGAGAGTAAAATCGCCTGGTTAATAGACGAGTAGAATTTTTTTAAACGTGTTTCAATAACTTTTTTGTTGTGGTTGTGAATAAGCGTCGGCATTGTCATAGCCGCAACAATACCGATAATTCCAAGGGTAATTAATACCTCAGCTAAAGTAAAAGCTTTTTTCATACAGACCTCATGGTTGCGTACTTTATTATTTATTTTAACACTATATTGTTCAAAAAACAAGAGGTCAAAAAGAGTAAAATTTAAAAAATGGGATTTATGAGCCCCCCC
>USGC01000078.1 GCA_900554095.1 uncultured bacterium | reverse complement strand
CGGTAATCAAAATAAATCCATAAATGTTATTTTTAATTTTGAGTTTTTCCGCCATAAAGTTTGCCGGCAAATGCAAAACTGCATTTAAATCGTTCATGCTGATTTGCGATGGTGAATACAATTCATTTTTTAGTTTTTCAGAAATTTCATATTCTTCTTCATCCAAACATGAATTGTATGAGTAGGCTTTTCTGACACTCATGGGGGTTAAAAAGAAGATATAAGCGGATTTATAATCAATAATTTCTTTTAGCGCAAGAAAAATATTCTCAGCATTGCTTGAGTTTTCAATGTTAAAAAACAAATCTAATTTTTCAAGAGCATTCCGGTAAATATCGCTCAATGTCTACTCCAAAAGTGATTTATCAGCATAACCGATGTATCTTAGGTTTCTAAAATACCCGTCGTAATCCAAACCATATCCGATTAAAAACTCGTCGTCAACGTCAAAACCATAGTAATCCGGTTCAATATCAACTATACGAGTGATTTTTTTGTCAAGAAGCGAACAGAATTTTGTCGATTTAGTCTTAAAGTTAAGCGACATAAAATCCATCAAAAATTTTGCCGTAAGCCCTTTATCAACTATATCTTCGATTATGAGAACGTTTTTTCCGTTCAAATCTGGAAGTGAAATATCAACAGCATTAACTTTTCCGCTGGAAACAGTTGCGCTGCCGTAGCTTGACAGTCTGATAAACTCCATTTTTAAAGGCATTGTTAAATATTTAACAAGATCAGTCGCAAACATTACGGCACCTTTTAAAACACAAACTGCATAAACTTCTTCGCCTTTGTAAAAATCATTCATTTCCTGCGCAAGTTCTTTAATGCGCCTTTGTATTTTGTCTTCGCTGAATAAAACCTTTAAATCTGTTTCATTAATTTTCATACACTCTCTTTTCTTTATCTATACGTAAATTTTAGCACATGAGTTGGATTTGTGGCAACTTTAATTTTGTCGCTTATTCCAAGCCCCGGAGCCCAGAGTATTTCTGAATTTTGGGCTAAAAATAACATTTTGTCTTTAATATGTTTGGCAATCTTTTTTTCATTTAAGTATTTTTTTAATTTTTGTTTTCCTCCTGAGTTTAACGGGTAAATAAAATCACCCGGTCTACGTGAGCGTAATGTCAAGCTTTTTAAATCGTCAATCTGTACAAACGCTGTCATCTCTTCATCTTTTGGAAAATTCTCGAAAATCCCGTCTGCCCTTTTTATGCTAAAGCTTGCCCTATCGCAAGCATAATCGCCTTCTTTATCAATCTTTATGCAAATATCAGTATTTTCAGACGTTTTTATAACTTCGATTTTTTTATTGTTAACGAAAATAAAGAAGTTTTCTGTCAATGAATAGTATTTACCGCTTTTAGAGGCTGTATTTTGTTTTATAAATTCAAGTGTTTTTCTAATTTTGTCTTTTGAGTAATCAATGCAGTAATCGACAAAAAGATTATAAATAAGCCGCATTTGAACGGGGTTTGAAAGCTTTACAAAGTTTTCGGTCAAATATGGATCTTTTATTGTTTGCAGGTATTCGTTTATAATTTCGTTGTCATTTTGCGCATTTAACGCAAGAGAGTTAAGCATATCAACAGCGTCTTCGTTAATACGTTCAAGCTTAGGCAAGATTTCATATCTGATGTAATTGCGGCGGTAATTTGTATTTTCATTAGAGCTGTCAATGTTTGGGGTTAGATTGTTTTTGTGGCAATAATTTTCAATACTTTTGCGCTTAATATTTAGAAGTGGTCTGTAAAATATTCCGCGTTTTTCTGCAATACCGCATAAGCCGGTTATGCCTGTGCCTTTGGCAATTCTGTAGATGATAGTTTCTGCGTTGTCATTTGCGTTGTGGGCGGTTAAAACGGCTTGGGCTTTAAATTTTTTTGCACATTTTTCAAAAAAATCATACCTAGCATTTCTAGCGGCTGTCTCAGTTTTTGGAATATTGTCCGGAAGCATTTCACAATAAAAGTCAATATTATTTTTTTTACAAAATTCGCGGCAGTTGTTTTCATCACAAAGGCTTTCTGCCCCCCGCCAATTGTGGTTAAGATGTATTGCAGTAACATTTGCATTAAGCTTTTTTAAAATATCCAGCAGGCATAAAGAATCGTATCCGCCCGAAAAAGCTAAAAGAAGTTTGATATCAGGCTGCAATAGGCTGTACTTTTCTAAAAATGACTTAACTGTATCCAGCATAATTAATTATCTTTATTCTGTAGAATTTTAATTCCTTCACGGATTTCGACAGCATCAACGCCTAATTGTTCAAGAGTTTTCATGGCAAGACAGCTTGGCTCGCTTGTTAGAGCAAGCAGCATGTGTTCAGAACCTATGCGGGATTTATTTTCAGCTTTTGCAAGTTCCCAGGCTTTTTCCAAAACTCTTTTGGCGCGTTTTGTAAATACTATTTCACTGTCATAATACTCGTTGCCAAATCCTATTAAACTTTCAACTTCTTTTCTTGCATCTTTTATGTTAATTTCAAGTTCATTCAAGACCTGAGCGCCGAGCCCGGTTGCTTCGCCTATAATTCCTAAAAGAAACATCTCTGTGCCTACAATGTTGCGGCCCAGACGCCGAGCTTCTTCTTTGGCTAAACGTAAAATAGTAAGCGTTTCCGGCATTTGTTTTTCGATTGGCTTAATAATTGCATGTGCAACGTCATCATCGTTAACCTTGAATTCTTTGAAAATATCATATGCAAGCCCTTTTTTAGCCTTCAGAACCCCAAGTACGATGTGTTCCGGCAAAACGACTGATGAACCGAGTTCTTTAGCTGTTTGCAGTGCTAAATTCATTGTTCTGAAAGCGTTTGGAGTAAAAATGATTTGACGGTTTTCGTACTCAGCCTGGCGTGATTGAATTTGAGCAAGCTTGTCTTCAAAGAGTTCTGCCGTAATTCCATAACTACTAAGGATTTTAGCTAATTCAGAATCTTTGTCTTCAAGGATTGACGAAATAATTTGTTCAGTACCGAGAATTTCATAGTTAGAAGCTGACAACTTGGCAACAGCGCGCTCAAAAACTTTTGCGGACGCCTCGCTGTCAAATATTGCATCAGTTTCTGCTGATTTGTTTGGCTCAACCTCTTTGTTGTCGTCAATTTCCGGGTGATAAAGCATCTTAGTCTTCCGCTGGACAAGCTTTTCAAGCAGAATTTTTGATTTCATAACATCAAACCCGAGACCTTCAAGAATTCTCATGTTGTTAGATTTGCGATCGTTTATTACGGCAAGAAATAAATGTTCGTAAAGTATAGTTGGGTTTCCTGATTTATTTGCCAAATCAAGTGCATTTTTGAGTAATTCCTTCAGGTGATCGCTGAAAATAGGCACTGTGTTTGCACAAACATTGTCAGTTGTATTCAAGCTTTTTTCAATTTCGCTTTTCAAATCTTCGTATTTAATGTTGTATGTTTTGAAGATTTTTAAAGGTATTCCTTTAGCTTCGATAAAAAGCGCTAATAAAAGGTGTTCTGATACAATATTTTTTGAATGCATTTCATTAGCACATTTTTGGGCTGTACTTACTACATTTATTGCTTTTTCCGTAAATTTTTCAAACAAACTATTCTTCCTCGTCTTCTTCTAAACTTTCGATGTATTTTGCTACTTTTTCAAATTCTTCATCGTTGTCAATTGTTTCAAACAAATAATCTTCGCCGTCTTTTGTTAACTTCATAAGAACGATTTCATCATCTTCGCCTTCTTCGCTTTCAGTTGGAAGAAGAAGGGCATATTCTTGTTCATCAACTTCTACGATATCAAAAAGTTCAAAGTTAATTACGTTTCCTTCTTCGTCAACAGTTTCAATTAATTGTTTTTCTTCGTTTTCCATTATGTTCTCCTTTTTATTTTATATTACGTGCAAGGTACTGTTCCAGTATAATACAAGCACTTTCAATATCAACCAGTCCTTTGTCTTTTCTAAAGTCTATATTTTTTGCTCTTAAATTTTCTTCAGCAGCATCTGATGTAAGACGTTCATCTTCGTATATTACCTCAAATCCGGTAATTTTTAAAGAAAAATTTTTGCAATCTTGCGCCTGAGCGCCTGCTGTGCCATCCATGTTGAACGGAATTCCTACAACAATTTTTTTTACATTGTTTTCTTTTGCAATTTTTTCTATTTCTTTGATAGCCTTTTCTTCAGGCTGACGGGCAATATAGCTGTGCCCGTTTGCAATCATCAGAAGATAATCGCTTAGAGCTATTCCTATTCTTTTTGTTCCAACATCCAACGCCATTACTTTATACATTTTTCACCCACTTGCTTTCAATAAGTTTTATTATGTAATCAAGCTCATTAAGGCTGAATTTGCCGTTGTTTAACTCTGTGTTGTATTTGAGCGCAAAGTAATACTCATAAATGCTTTTTCTTATAATATTTGTAAAAAATTCATCTTTTGCCTTTTCGTCAAAGTATAGGCTGTAAATTCTTTGAGCTGTTTCATTTTCACCGGTGAGAAGTTTTAAATACGTGCTCATCAAGAGCCTTTCACTCCAAACTCTGCGTTCTTCCGGATAGAAAATTTTATGTAAATTCTCTTGGGCAATTTCTTCAAAATCTGGCTTATTAGCGGGATTTTGAAGCTTTATGTTAAGTCTGTCAATCATTTGATCAAATTCATCACTGTATGAATAGTCTAAGAACCAGTGTAATGTAAATTCATCTGTCTCAAGCTTTTTGACGTCATTTTTGTCAAGACTGCCGGGGCTTAAGTTATTTGAAAGGATTTCTTTAATTGTTATATGATCTATTTCGATGTCAGCAAGCAGGTTTTTCCAGCAGATGTATTCGTATGGAAATTTTTTAGATAATTTTTCTGCATTTTGTAATATAGTTTTCAATCCGGACGGGGAGAGATTTAGGACCGTGTCTTCGTTGTAAAATCTTTCAATAATTTTGTCGCATTCGAACTTTGAAATATCGTTAAAGCCAAAACAATCCTTAACTCCCTTGTAATCATCAATTACGACAGCGACAAACTGAATTCTTTCTTCACTGTTCTGCCTTGTAAAAATTAAAGCTTGATTGCCATGTCCGTCAGGGTAAGTTGCGCAGAATTTGTAAGGTTTAGAGTTAATCAGAAGCTTTTTATAGAATTCATGGGAGTTGTCTTCTCTAATCCCTGAGAGTTTAAGCTTAGAAAGATTTTTCTTGACAAGAGGCTTAATGTTGTCATCCACGTATTCATAGGCTGAATTTAGCGCATGATACGCAAGCTGTGATTTTGAGCCGCCTAATATTTCCAATGCCTCTGTAGCTTCTTCACAAGACGGATCTGCGAGAAATACCGGTATTAAAATATTTGCCAGCGCATCTTCGCTGTAATCATTACCAAGAGATTGAATAAGCATTATTTTATCTTTACTTGTTAAAGAATTCATAAAATCCAGAAAATCTATTTGTACTTCAGGATTAATGATAGCGTTTTTCAGAAGAAATTTTGTGTCTGAATCAATAAGTTCATCGGGGTTATTAAGGTAACTGCCGCATTCCTCATAACTCCAGCTACTGTCCAAATCTCTTAAAAAGTTAAGTGCTACTATTTTTGTTTCGTTTGCCACTATGTTGCTCTTGAGCATTGTCCACAAATGCGCAGTTAATTCCTCTTTGACTGCAAATCTTTCTAATAAAACACGAATGATATGTTCATTTTCTGGTTTTGCATTGTTAAGCTCTTTAAACAGCACCTTTTGAATAGTCTTTTTGTCATTTTGTGCATCCAAAATAGAGATGTCAAGGTTTTTTAAAACGCCCAGGTCATCAATATTACTGAACTTTGAAATTATATTTAAAATAATAGTTTTAATTTCAAAAGGGTTAAGCTGTTTTAAGGTATCTGTCATCTTTTTGCCGTCCCCCAAAACGCATCAAGTATTTTTTGAGCATCAGCAGAAGGCATTCTATCGTTTAATATCAAGTATTGCACAGCAATCATAGCGCATTCTGAACAAATATTAACACCGGGTCCCTTAACCATTTTAAGCACCTGAGTGTTGGGTCTGCCGCAAAAACTACAATAGACAGCATTGTCTTTAATCTCTTCTTTTTCGGAATTAGTCGCTTTAGGCGTATGTTCTCTTTTTTCGCCTAATCTGATTACTTTATCATCAGACATATTTTTCTCCTATTAAAATTAGTTTACATGGACGGTTTATATTTTCTATGTTAATTGTAACTTAAATTTATAAAATTTGCCAAATATTAATGCTTATTTTATAATTAGTTTTACAACAATTAATAAAAGAGGATGATGAGCAATGAAAAAAGCACTTTTACTTGTAAGTATTTTGTTTATTTCAGTTGTATCTACAGCATGTATAAATAATTTTGCAGTGCAGGAGCTTAACAATAAGGCAAAAGCATTTATTGACCAAGGCGACTACACAAATGCAATTGAACGTTTGAAATCAAGTATAGACCTGGATGATACGGTTTTTGAATCTCACTACAATTTAGCTGTTGCATACACCGCAGCGGAAGATTACCCCAACGCTATAGAAGCTTACAAAAAAGCAATTGCGCTAAATCCTGATTTTGCTGATGCGTACTACTCTTTGGCTGTTGCAGAAGAAGACTATGCCGCAGATTTGGCCAAAGGTGAATTAAAATTAGATAATGCAGGTCAGCCGGTTAAAGTGAAAGAAGAAGAAATTCCGGATATAGATAAACTTGTTCTGACACCTGAAACATTGAAATTAATAGATACACTTCTTGAAGATGCAGTTAAGCAGTACGGATTGTACCTTCAAAAAGGTGTAGATATTAAAGATGGTGATGATGTGCGCCAAAAAATTGACGAACTTAATCTTGAACGTACAAAAAATAATGAGGAAAATTCTAAGGCATAGAAATGATTTTACAATCACCCGGGGACATTGCTTTTAGTTTATTTGATTTTCCCGTGTATTACTATGGCATAATTCTTGCGGCTGCCTGTTTTGTGGGAATTTATGCTGCATACATTATTTTTAAGAAATATTCTGATGTTGAAGAGCCGGATGTTTTGTGGGAATTCTCGCCATACGTTGTTGTGGCCGGAATTTTGGGGGCTAGGCTTTATTACTGTATATTAAATTTCCCGTATTACTTTTGGCATTTGGGCGGTATTTTTAATATAAGAGAAGGAGGTCTTTCTATTCACGGCGCAATTTTGGCGGGGATTGGGGCGTTAATTTATTTTGCAAAAAAATCTAAAGTGCCTGTTTTAAAACTTCTTGATGCATTTTCTGTCGGAACCATTCTTGCACAGTCTATCGGAAGATGGGGAAACTTTTTTAATTCAGAGGCCTTCGGTCTGCCCTATAATGGGTTTTTAAAGCTTTATATTCCTCCATCAGACAGGCCGGCGGCATTTATGAACTACGAGTATTTTCACCCTGCATTTTTGTATGAAAGTATTTTGGATTTGGTGATATTTGTAATTTTGTTTTTTATTTATAAACGCTATAATGTTAAAAGACCGGGCTTTACATTGGCAATGTATTTAATATTGTATTCAGTCGCCAGATTTGCGGTTGAACAAATCAGGATTGACAGTGCGCTGAATATTTCCGGTATTCCTGTTGCACAGATTATATCGGGCGTAATTTTTGCAGTCGGCATTGTAATGTTATTTTTTGTTTTTAAGCGTGTTAAAATTTAAAAGGATAATTGTCCGGAATTTTCCAGCCGTTCATCTGGATTAACTTAGCGCAGAGGGCGTGTTCATTAGGACTTGTTGTATTACAACCTTGCGCTGTATCATTAATTAAGTAATTTTCATCAGGTGAAGAGTGATAGCACCAAGGTTCCAAGCCCTTTTTGTAATGAGTATCATATCTGGTATCAATAGGGTTAAATCTAAATGTAAACCAAGTTTTGCCGCCGTCTGAAGTTTTTGGGTAACAATTTAGTACGCCATCTGCGCATGT
>USGC01000077.1 GCA_900554095.1 uncultured bacterium | reverse complement strand
GGACGTGTGAAAAGACGTCGCCTGCGCCTTACGGAAGTTTCAAAGCTCACAAGCGTTCAGGAGGAAACTTCGGTTGGGAACCTTCTCTCTCCATAATAGTGTCGGAAAGCCTTTTGCCCATCCTCTCGCAATATCGGGTGTAATAGTTGTCGAATTTACCATACTTGTTAATAAAGTAAACAACCCAATTGTTGTCGGTAATACGAAAATCATCAGGAAGCTGAATGATGCCATCTAATCCATCAATATATTCATTAGTAAGGAGAATAAAATCAAACGGCTTGCCTTGCCTTTTGTCCTTAAGCACCTGATAAAGCCTTAAAACGTCGTCCCTGTCGGGGAGGTTAACATAATCAGAATAAATAAAATAAATTTTGTTGTCGGCTTTCAAAATGTTGCGGAAGTTTTGAAACCTCTTAAGATATCGATTTTTGAATTGTTTATTTGAAAGCTTACAGTCATGCGGAAAAGTACTCTCATCCCTCGGGAGCAAGTCGAAGAAGTCATGAAAGTCGTTTTCAATCAAAAAAGCGACGTTATTGAAGTCGGGATTAGAACAAAGATCGAAAGGACAAGATTTTTCGCCGTAGAACTTACGAGGTTTTAGCTTAGCGGCGGTGGTAAGCACTCTGACAAGACAATTAGAGCCAAGGGACACAATAACAAACCTCTGCTTTTTAAACTTCAAAAAGTCGTGAAAAGAGGCCCAAAAGATAAAATCGCGAAACTCTTTCCTCCAAGGCGAAGGAAGCCAAAAGGAGAGCGCTTTACTGAAAAAAGTTCTAATTTTAACGTGTTTATGCATGAATTATCCTCCATTAATGTAACATTTGAATAGATATAAGCCTAATTAAATCAGCTAGAAATGCCAAAAAAAAGAAATTATGATATAAATATGTTCGATATTAACGAAATTAATAAAACAATTGGTAAAAATGTTAAAATACTAAGGCTGTCCAAAGATTTAACCCAAGAGCAGCTTGCAGAGATTATCGGGCTTGAGAGAAAATCCATCACGGCCATTGAAACCGGTCGAACTTTTATTTCCTGCGAAGTTTTGGCGAACTTATCCAATTTTTTTAATGTCGAACCATCTTTCTTTTTTAAATCCAATATATGTAATTTATCTAGTAAAAACAATGATTTACAAAAAGAAATAAATCGCATTTTGCTTTCTGCTGATGATAAGAAATTGAAAACGATTTACAACATTATCATTGCTTTGGATGGGTAAGGTTTAACTTGTGTTAGAATTTAACATTTTTATCTCCTTTATTGCATAAATAATAGCACTTTTGGAGGTTTTTGACAAGTGAGGCTTGGTAGAAATGTTTTAATTCAACATACATTATTGAAAAATGAGTAAAGTTTATTTAAAAAAACTTGGTAAAAATATAAGGTATGCTCGTAAAAGTTTAAACTTTTCGCAAGAAAAAGTGGCTGAACTGATTGGCAAAAGTAGGAATTATGTTGGCATGGTTGAACGAGGAGAATTAAATACACCGGTTTCTGTTATATTTGATTTTGCTAAAGCGTTAAACCTTGAACCGAAAGATTTATTTTACTTTTAAAATATGAGGAAATATGCAATATAAAGATGAAAAAAGTTTACAATTAAGGGCAAAGTTAGGAGAAATTATTAGAAAAATTCGGGAAGATGAAATTGGAATTTCTAATAATAGATTAGCTAATGAATATGGACTTAATGACAGTAATTTAAGCAAAATAGAAAGAGCAGAAATTGACTGTAAGTTTGTAACTTTTTGGAAGATAGCAGAAGCTCTCGGCTTGAAACCCTCGGAGTTTGTTAAAATTTTAGAACAAGAACTCGGCGAGGACTTTACGCTCATTGACGAATGAAATATTTATTCCAGGCACTTGACAAAATGCAAAAAATCGTAAATAATATATATGAAGGGTGGCAGTTTCCTAAGCTGCCGGATACTCTTTAGAGGTCTAAATGGTTCTTACCTTATTTGGTGAGAGCCATTTTTTAATATGTACAAAATCAAAAAGATTAAGAATAATGCTAAATTGAAATTATCCATATTAGCCCTCCTCTCTAGTCGGGAACCAACCCGAGGTCTACAATAAAAATTGGCGGCAGGTTCCTTTTTGAAAAGAGTATCTTTTACCCAAATTTATCTTACAATAAATCTTAACGTTTGTCTATATTCTATTGTATGGAGGGACTTTACATGTACAGCCAGAGCACCAGGCGGAGGTATTTTGCGCAAAGTACCGCGATAAAGCTGAATATAAAATCATAGATGATTTTTATTCCGCTTTGTGCGATTATCCAGCCGCTCGTGAACATCCAGCCTTCGTGTTTGAATGCCGCTATTACAAGCATGTAAAGTATTCCAAAGATATGTATCGTCAGTATCCCGCTTATTACCGCTTTTGCTATGTTTTTGTACGTAAATCCGTCCTTTAAAATCGTGCCCGTTATGAAGACCGCCGGCAGGTACGCCAAAATGTATCCAAAACCGTATTCAAAAACGTATTTCGGCCCCCCGCCCAGTGCGAAAACCGGTATTATAAATAAGCCCGTAAGTATATAAATTAATACGCTTGTTACGCCGAATTTCCGCCCAAGAAGCGCAGCAATAAACATTATCGCCGGTACCTGCGGGATTAAGCTGAACGTATGTATGTAGTCGTATATCCTGAATTCTTCGCCGGAAAATATGTTCGTCGGAATTGTAAAGTGGCTTATGTTTAGCTGCACAAATGTCGAGATTATAATCAAAAAAGTACAGAATATTATGAGTAGAAAGCTGCTTATACTGAATTTCAGCCCTGAATTTTGGCTTTTTATTGTTCTTACTTTGGCTTTTTGTTCTGTCATTTTTCTTCTGCCTTTATTTTGTTTTCAAGTTCTTTTGTGTTTTTTTCGTAATTCTTTTTGAATTTCTCGTAAAAAATATTTTCTGTCCACATTATGAGGGCGTCTTCGTTGTTGTTTTGGTAGTAACCTTTCCGTATGCCAAGTGATTTGAACGAATATTTCTCATAAAGTCCGATTGCGGCTTTGTTGCTAACTCTAACTTCAAGCGTAATATATTTTACAAAATCTTTATAGCAGGTGTCGATAATTTTCTTTAAAAGTGCTTCGCCAATGTGTTTGCGGCGGTGTTCGGGCGAGACGGCGATGTTTGTAATGTGCGCTTCTTCTAATATTTCCCAAATCCCGCAATATCCAACCAGTTCACCTGCTGCATCAAACGCACAAAAATATTTTGCTAATTCATTATTTAACTCATTAAAAAACGATTCCTTTGACCAGTGGTGATCGCCGTATGCGTTTTCTTCCAAACGAAGCACCGCATCCAGGTCATCTTTTTGCATTGGTAGAATTTTTAATGATTTAACTTCTTTCATAAAATGATTTTACCACAGTCTCAAAACCCTTGCAAAGTTTTACAATTTATAATCTTGTTAAGCTTTTGTTACAAATTGGAATTTAAACATGCAAAATGATATTATCTAATTAAGAGTAAGTTACAGTTAGGATGTAAGATGAGAAACATTGTTGTATATACAAATAAAAAAGAATCTTCTTTAGCCGACGTTTTGACACAAATCGACGATGCCAATGTCAGAATTGAAGATGCTGATAAACTTAGAGATTATGAGATGCTTAATCCTGCAATAATCGTTGCAGAAGCAGTTCCGAATTTAAAAGATGTTTTGATGATTGTAAAATTTAAAGCACCTGTGCTTTTTGTAGGTGAAGATTTTAAAGGTTCAACTGTCAGGGCTTTGACATATGACTTTATAAAAACTCCGGTTGATAATGACGAGCTTTTAATCCGTGCAAAATCTTTGTTGAAAATTAAAGATTTACGCGAAAAACTCTTGCAAGTCTCAACAACCGATGAATTAACCGGACTTCATAACAGAAAATATCTTCACGAACGCCTTGAGCAGGAAATTTCCCGCGCAAAACGTTATGGCACAAAGCTTTCTTGTCTGTTGTTTGATTTAGACTTTTTCAAAGTTGTAAATGATATTTACGGATATGACTGGGGCGATGTGCTTTTGCGCTCTATTGCCGATAAGCTTAAACAGCTAATTCGTAAAGAAGATATTTTAACACGTTATGGAGATGAGGAGTTTTTGCTTATTCTGCCGAACACTTCTGAAGATAACGCTTTTCTGTTTGCAGAAAGATTCAGACGCGATATTGAAAAAATGGAATTCATTCCGGCAGGAGAGGAAGAACGTCATCCTATTACGATTTCCGGCGGAATTTCGACTTACCCGTGTCTTGAAAATACTGAAGAAGATGTTAATACGATTATCCGCTATGCAGAACATGCGCTTTATAATGCAAAAAAACGCGGTAAAAATAAAATTGTACAATTCTCCCAGATTAATTTAGGAGAATAATAGGCGAAAGCCTGATAAAAAGCTTCCTTTCTGAACACTTACATAGTGTAAATCTGGTTATTTAGGCGGTCCCCCCAATCCGACCGCCTTTTTCCTTGCTTGAAAGTCTTAACAACACGAAACTATGATAACCGTCTAATCATCTCATGCGCTTCTTCGCAGTCAGGGAAAATCTCTACTGCATGTTCAAGTTCGTGAAGTGCTGACGGGATGTCGTTCATTTTTTCAAAACATTTTGCGCGGTTAATTAAAATATTAATGTTGCCCGGACTTTGTTTTAACAAGTCTTCAAAAATTACGTTAGCCTGTGCAAAATCTCCAAGTTCGAAATAACTTAGTCCAAGAAGATTTTGGATATCTTCTGCTTTATCCATTTCAAAAGCTTTGATTAAAAATTGTTTTGCTCCTTCAAAGTCCTTCAGCAAAAATCTTATTTTGCCTGCA
The DNA here is from genome assembly GCA_900554095.1 of uncultured bacterium. Lineage (GTDB taxonomy): Bacteria > Cyanobacteriota > Vampirovibrionia > Gastranaerophilales > Gastranaerophilaceae > Scatenecus. Next base: position 3,143 of record USGC01000077.1, on the reverse strand, counting down.
ATGTAAAGCATAAAACCGTTCTGCGGAGAATGTGCAATTGCAAGATTAATTTGTTCAAGAGCGGTTTCAAGATCTTTTGTCTGAATTTTGTTGAGTGCTGAAAAAGCCAGTGCATTACGGTTTTCCGGATCAATTTCAAGTGCACGTTTATACATTTGGTCGGCTTTTTCAAATTCTGTTGTGGCATGAAGAAAGTTTGCATACTCAAACGTTATTGAGAAATTATCGGGTGCAATTTTGTATGCTTTTTCAAACTCGTCTTTTGCATAATCGAATAGGCGTTTACTTAGATAAATTACCCCTAAATCCTTGTGTGCAGAAGCGTGTTGGGGGTTTAACTCAATAACTTTTTTAAGGATTTTTTCCGCTTTGTCAGTGTCATTTGTCAGAATACAAACGTTTGCATACTCGTAGTAAATTTCTTCTGAAACATTACCCATTATTATAATTTTTTCGTAAATTTCTTTTGATTGAGCGGGCTGGTTAATTTTCATGTAAAGCCCGGCGAGCTTTTGGGCCATGTTAATTGACTTTGGATTAAGCATGACAAGATGTGCCAAAATCCCGATTGCGTAATTGTAATCTTCAACCATTTCATAGCAGCAGGCAAGATTGTATTGATAAATATCTTTTTCAGGATGATGCGAAATAAGCGTTTTGTAATGCTTAATAGCATTTTCAAACTTGCCGCATTTAGTTTCAGATAGCGCGAGTGCTGTTAAGTAGCTGTCTTGCGGTTCTATGGCGTAAGCTTTTTCAAAAAATGAACATGCTTTTTTGTGTTTATTTTGCATTTGCAGAATAGACGCGATGTTGAAATAAGTGATTGAATTTTGCGGATCTAATTCTGAAGCTTTCAAAAAATTTTTATAAGCTTTGTCAAGTTTTCCAATCGTAATATAAGAAGTGCCAAGGTTGTTGTAAAGCTGGGCGTGATCCGGGTTTAATTCAAGGGCTTTTTCTAAGAATTCAAGGCTTTCGTTGAATTTTTTCAAAGACATGTAAGCAGTTCCGATTATGTAATAAATCGTGTAATCATTATCTTCAAGGGCAAGAGCTTTTTTACCAAGTTCGACGGCCTTTTGCTGCTCATTGGTTTTAACGTAGAGAATGCAAAGGCTTTTGTAAGCTTCGAGAAAGTTTTCGCGAAGTTCGATAACTTTTAAATAAGCTGATTTAGCATGCAAAAAATCGTCCTGATTGTCATAACAGTTACCGAGATAGAACCAGCTCGAGGCATCATCCGGATTGTACTTCACGACAGTTTCAAAACAGTTTTGGCCTTCCTTAAACAGGTCAAGATTTACATTACAAAGCCCGAGAAGTTTAACGGCTTCAATATCTTTTTCATCATTAAGCTCGTGTTTTTCTAATTCATTCTTAGCTTGTTCAAATTTTTTATCAGCAACGAGCCGGCTGATTTCCTCTAAATTAATTTTTTCCATAACTGTATTATACCATAGAAAAATATAATTTTTTTTAACACTAGACAAAATTGGCAAACGTATGTTATAATAAAAACGCGCCTTACTAACCCATCAAATGTTGTCCCGTAAAGACAAAATAGAAAGGGACAAAACAAATGGGAAAAACTTCATCTTATCCATATGCGTCCGGCAGTGTTTCTGTAAACGGACAGAATGTAGCGAATACTTACAAAAAGGGCAATACTGTTTATTCAAATTATAACATGTCTGATGCCGAAAAAGGTATTTATGATTTTGCGCAGAATTCATTTTTGCAAAATCTTCCAAACGTAAACGTGTTTTCACCCGAAACCCAGGCAAGCATGCAAAATCAGCTCAATGCTTATACTCAGAAAGGTTTGGATACAATTAACAGCTTGTATACACCTATGATTGATAATTTGAAAACCGATATTGCTTCTCGTTTCGGAAACTTTGATAATTCAGTATTCTTAGATAAGCTCAATACAATTGAAAGCAAAAGAGCAGATTCAATGAGTGATTTGGCACAAGATATCCTTGCTCAACAAAGCAATCTTATCAACGATGAGTTATCAAGAAGATATACTTATCTGAACTTTTTGGGCGATATTCAAAATCAAATCAATTCAAATATTATGAATTACATTGGCTTATCTCAGAAAAACAGCGCATCAGGTACTTCATATAATGCTGCTAATAGTAAATCTTCAGGAACATCAAGCCTTGGATCATATGCAAATCTTGCTTCAGGAGCTTTAAGTGCTGCTGGGCCATATGGCCCGGCTGCTGCGCTTGCATTACAAGTGGGTAGTAGTTTTCTGTAATTTTACAGACGGGCTTATTTTTATAAGCCCGTTTCTTTTTTTCTGTGTATAATTATTTTATGAATATTTTACAAGAATTTGATACGATTACAGCTATTGCTACTCCTTTAGGTACCGGCGGGGTCGGAGTTATTAGAATTTCCGGTGCTGATAGCTTCAATATTATGTCGAAAATTTTTTCAAAACAAAACCTCGTGCCTGGAAAAATTGCTCACGGATGGATTGTAGACGAGGGCAAAAAAATTGATGAAGTTATAGTTTTGCCTTTTAAAAATCCCCACAGTTACACAGGCGAAGACGTTATTGAAATTCATTGCCATGGTGGCATTAATGTAGTAAAAAATATTCTTGATTTGGTGCTTAAAAGCGGTGCAAGAATGGCCGAGCGCGGTGAATTTACAAAACGCGCATTTTTGAATAAAAAACTCGATCTTTCGCAAGCCGAGGCTGTTGCAGATTTAATTCATGCAAAAACACAGAATTTTGCGGTGCAATCAGCCAAAAATCTTTCCGGCGTTTTGAGAGATAAAATTCTTGAAATAAAAAGTGAAATCTTCAATACTTTATCAAGAATTGTTGCAGGAATTGATTTTCCCGAAGATGTTGCAGAGCCTGAGTATGAGTTTTTAATTAAGTCTTTTAAAAAATCATTAAACGAAATTGATGAAATTTTGCTTTGTGCAAAATCTTCTGATATCTTACGCCAGGGCATAAAAGTAGCGATTGTGGGCCGGCCGAATGTTGGTAAATCATCGCTTTTTAACACTCTTTTAAACACAGAAAGAGCAATTGTAACTGATATTGCAGGAACAACAAGAGATGTAATAAAAGAAACATTGGATATGGATGTTGCGGTTACACTGATTGATAC
>USGC01000076.1 GCA_900554095.1 uncultured bacterium | reverse complement strand
TACTATTTGCGCGGAGCAAACATTACAAAACTTGAAACAGCCTTTAGTAATGCAGAAAAAGAGGCTTGGGAAAAGTTGAAATTCAATGAATTTTTCTCAAAAAAATGCCTGCATTCAGAATACAATATCACCTCTAAAGTTGGCGATTACTGGGTTTTTGGGCGTCTTGATGCTCTGATGAAAGATGGAGATGATTATTTTATCCTCGATTACAAAACCGGACAAATCCCGCAAAATCCCGAATACGATTTCCAGACCATGGTTTACCTTATATGTGCAGACAAAATTTTAAAACAATATAATTCATTAAAATTTGTTTACATTGATTTAAAAAACAACAAAAATCATGTAATTGAGTTTTCTAATTCACAAAGAGACATTTTTGAAAACGCTATTATGTCAAAGTGTAAGGCCATCACTGAAACAAAAAACTTTGATGAAAATTTAAACATTAACAACTGCAAACACTGTGAATACAAGAAAATTTGCATGCCTTTTTAGTTGTAAATTAGCAAAAAAAAAAAAAGAGGTGACTTTTTTATTTATTGTTAAAAAAGGAGCATTCACCTCTAGAGACTTGCGATAAAGTTGTGAACTGCATCGCAATTATTTCCTTCGCTATGAAAAGGAAATACCTTTATAAATTATTAAAATTACGTTTTTTTTATCTTTCATAGCCATATATATTTAGCTAAATTCCAACTATTTTTTAGAAAAAGTACTAATTGATTAATATACTTTATATATTAACATAATAGTAGGTGGAATGTCAATATAATAGTTTATAAAATAATAGCATGGCAAATGGTACAAATATTACTGAAAAATTAGGACAAAAAATCCGTGTAGAGAGACAAAAAAGGAAGATGTCCCAAGAACGTTTAGCAGAACTTGCTGATTTAAACCGCAACTTTATTGGCATGGTTGAACGCGGTGAAAGCAATATTACTGTTAAAAATCTTGATAACATTGCTAAAGCCTTTGATCTCGAAATACAAGATTTGTTCAATTTTGTTATATAGAAAAGTTTGGAGAATGAACTTTTAAAAGACTGTTCAAGTATGAGCTGGCTTTTGTTGTGCAAATTTTTACATTAAAAAAGTCCTGCTATAAATAACAGGACTTTGAAAAATTAATTTGCAACTATTTAATTTCAACAGAAGCACCAGCTGCTTCAAGTTGTTTTTTGATAGCTTCAGCATCTTCTTTTTTGATGCCTTCTTTAACAGGTTTTGGAGCGCCGTCAACTAAGTCTTTAGCTTCTTTCAAGCCTAAGCCTGTGATAGCTCTAACTTCTTTTAATACAGCGATTTTGTTAGCGCCTGCTGAAGCCAAGATTACTGAAACTTCAGAAGCTTCTTCAGCTGCTGCTTCACCTGCTGCTGCCGGAGCTGCTGCTACTGCAACCGGTGCTGCTGCTGATACGCCGAATTTTTCTTCCATTGCTTTAACTAATTCAGCTGCTTCTAATAATGTTAATTTTTCAATTGATTCTAAAATTGATTCTACGTTAGACATTGTTTTCTCCTTTATAGTTTTTTATTTGTATCATAAGTTAAATCAAGCTGCGATTAAGCTGCTTTTTGGTCTCTGACAGCTGCCATAGCTCTTGTAAGTTGTGCCATAACTGCATTGACAGAGTTTGCAATACCGGATGCTGGTGAATTGATAGATCCAAGTATTTTTGCAAGAAGTTCTTCTTTTGAAGGAAGTTTTGATAAAGCTTCTGCTTCGGCTGCTGAAAGAAGTTTTCCGTCCAAAGCGCCTGCAACGATAACACCTTTTTTAGATTCTTTGATGAATTTTGCAACTGCTTTTGCCGGAGCAACTTGATCTTCAAAACCGAGTGCTAATGCTATCGGGCCTTTGAAAGTTTCAGTTAATACTTCAAAGTCGCTTCCTTTAACTGCGATTTTTGCAAGAGTATTTTTTGTTACAACATAATCTCCGCCATCTTTTTGAAGTTCTCTTCTGAGTTTTGTAATTTCTTCAACTGAATAGCCTTTGTATTCTGTAACAATAGCCACTTTTGCTTTTTCGATTTTTGATTTAAGAGCTTCTATTTTTTCTTGTTTAAATTGTTTTGTTGCCATTACTAGCTCCTTATTTTTTTGTATCGACCTGTAATTTTTCAGATACAAAAAGATTTTGCTGTATCTGAAACCGCAAAATCACATAATTGAATATATTTTCTAATTCGACTTGTGAACCTCGATTAGCCGTTTGTAAACATTTAATGCCAAATGGCAGCTAATTGTCTGCGGTTATAAAGCAATAGTAGCAAAAACTTATTTTAAAATCAAGCGATACTTAATATTTTTTAACCAAAGTCCACACATTTTCAGGCTCTGTTGTGTCATAAACACCCTTCAAATAAGCTTCAAAGAGGTTTCTAGGTTCGAGGTAGTAGCGATTACAGAAATTACCGTAGCAAATTATTTCATTTAAAATATTGAGTTTCAAAAGGATTTGCAAATCGTAGTAAACATCTTTTAAAAGCGCTTTGTCATTAAACGCATCGATGGCTGTATAAGTTTTCAAAATCCAATTTTCTTTTTTTAACTGGTCTTGAAGTTCACTAACGGCTTTGTCTACGTAATACAAAAGCTTGTCAACATGAGAAAAACCTTTCAGCGTAACCACAAGCTGGTCGCCATTTTTCGCAAATTTACAATAAGGAGCGTTTTTCACGATGTTATAAAAATCACAAATAAGGCGCTCTTCCATATCTTTAATTTCTTTCGCCGCCGCTTCTTCTGAAATAAGGTCATCAACAATACGCTTTTTAGCGGTTAACCTTGTGATAAGTACAACGTTTTTGTAAGCAAGAATTTCCTGATCCGCTTCAGCCCTTAGCTGCGCATTGAAATCATCCTCTTTTTGAGATTTTACTTGTTCAGCAAGCTTGTTCACGGTAGAAATTACGGATGTAACATAGGTTTTAACCTGCCCCAGCGAGCCCACAAGAACCAATAGCAGCATGATAAAAATAAACAATGAACCATCAGCTTGTTGCCCTTGACTCATCTGTTTAGAAAAATATGCGTGCATAAAATTTGAAATATTATCTGCCATAGGAGTTAGAAAGTCCAACGGCTGCCAGCCAACTAAATTAAAAAACCAATACAATGCGAAAACAAAAACCAAAAGAGTTGCTACAATCTGCAACAGAAAAGCAAAGTCTATCATCAATCTTAACAATCTTTTCATCAAATTAAAAAAAGCCAGCATTATTTTCCTCTTCTCATTTACTTTTTAAATCTAAATTGTCTATTAATCTTACATTTGATATTTTCAACGCTATAAATACGACTGTATTATCATCTGCAATCTTTTTTTCTTCAAGTGAATTTTTATCTCTAAACTCCAGATATTCAAGACAATGATGATCATTTAAAAATGAAAAAGCTGTTTCACTAAGTGCCTTTACATCTTTAATACCGGAATTATAACATGATTTTATGTTAAAGAGAATACGGCTTAATACAAGAGCTTCTTTTCTGTCAGTTTCTGAAAGGTACTTGTTCCTTGAACTAAGCGCCAAACCATCATTTTCACGAACAATCGGGCACGGAATAATTGTAACAGGAATGTTTAAATCTTTAACCATTTTTTGTAGAATTATTAACTGCTGGCGATCTTTTTCTCCAAAAAACGCAAAATCCGGTTGTACAATGTTAAATAATTTATTAACAACAGTACAAACCCCATCAAAATGCCCTACTCTGGATTTTCCACAGAGTTTGTTTACATAGAAAAACGGAGGTATTACATATGTCAAAAAATCTGACGACATAATATTACCTTGCCCGTACATTTCAGCAGGCGATGGCGCAAAAACTATATCAACGCCTGCATCTTCGGCCAATTTTTTATCAGCCTCAAGTGTACGCGGATATTTTTCAAAATCTTCGCCGGGGCAGAATTGTATCGGATTTACAAATACTGAAACAACTGTTCTGTCACACTTTTCAACGCTTTTTTTAATAAGGCTTAAATGCCCATTGTGCAAAGCACCCATTGTCGGCACAAGACCAACAGTCAAACCTTCTTTTTTCCACTCTTTTACTTTTTCTCTAACTTCTTCTATTGTATGAACCAACATTTTAACACTCTCTTTCAAAGAAAATTATAGCATAAAAAATATGTAAAGTTTGTCCGTCTAAAACACTTCATTATCAGAGGGAAACAGACCGCTTTTAACATCTGCGTCAAATCGTTTGGCACAATCGATTATAAAAGATTTCATATCGCCGTATTTTCGGGCAAACTTTGGTGTGAATTCGCTGTATTTGCCGAAAACATCATCACAAACAAGCACTTGCGCATCGCAATATCTTCCGGCACCGCAAGAAATTGTTGGTATGTTTAGGTTTTCTGTAATATATTTTGCGCTATTCTCCGGAACCATTTCTAATACAACGGAAAATGCACCGGCTTTTTCAAGTTTTTTTGCATTATTTAAGATTTCTTCAACAGCCTCCTGAGTTTTTCCTTGAATCCTATAACCGCCCAAAGTATTCAATGCCTGAGGCGTAAAACCAAGGTGCGCCATAACTGGTATTCCCGCATCCACAAGCCGCTTAACTACATTTAGGATATAATCGTTACAGCCTTCAATTTTTACTGCATTAGCCCCAATCTTAATCATTTCACCGCAATTTTTCACTGCGGACGCAACGTCAACTGTATAACTCAAAAACGGCATGTCTGTTACAACTAAAGCCCTTTGTGCTCCTTTAGAAACCGCACGGGTAAATATTTTCATTTCGTCAACGCCTATTGAATGCGTTGTTTCATAACCTAAAGCTGTCATTGCAAGGCTGTCGCCTATCAAGATTACATCTATTCCTGCTTCATCAATATACTTTGCCGTTGAATAGTCGTAAGCAGTAAGCATTGAAAACTTTTCATTATTTTCTTTAAACTTACGGATTGTATTGACTGTTACTTTTTTAATCATTTTGCAGCACACTCACTATGTTTTGCCGCAATATTCGTATGGGCATTTAACTTTTCACTTTTATTTTCTTTTCTAAACCAGTAATATATAGCTCTTGCAACCCGATTTGAGCTGTGTCTTACAAGGCCTTCGCGGTTTTCCTCTATAAGTTTTTTAGGACAGACTTTTACGCCGAGCTTTTTAATATTTTCATAATCGAGTTTTACCGGATAAGAGCCGGAAAGCTGGTATTTCTTTGCAAGATTGGCTGGTATAAAATCATTTACCAATACCGCATCGATAATATCTTTGCTGCCAGCATGGCGCATTAAAGCTTTTACGTGATCAGAGGCGGTGAAATTATCAGTTTCACCGGGCTGGGTCATAATATTACAAACATAAATCTTTTTGGCTTTTGACTGTGCAATTTCATGAGAAATTTCTTCAATCAAAAGATTTGGAATAACACTTGTAAAAAGACTTCCGGGCCCTAAAATAATTAATTCAGCTTCTCTTATTGCCAGAATTACATCTTCTAAAGCACGGCAGCGGCTTGGATCTGTAAACAATCTTTTTATTTTGCCATGCGCTTCAGGAATGTTAGATTCACCGTGAACTACGCGGCCGTCTTCCATTTCCGCAACAAGCTTCATATCGTCCAAAGTCGACGGCAACACCCGCCCGCGAATTGACAGAACATTTGAAGACTCTTTTACAGCACGAACCATATCCCCTGTAATTGCACAAAGAGCTGTTAAAAACAGATTACCAAAACTGTGGCCTTCAAGCCCTTCACCATGGCGAAAACGGTATTGAAAAAGTTTTGTGATTAAATCTTCATCATCAGCTAATGCCGCAATACAGTTTCTTATATCGCCGGGCGGAAGAATTCCCATATCTTCGCGCAACCGGCCTGAACTTCCGCCGTCATCACCAACAGTAACAACAGCCGTTATATTATTTGTAATATGTTTAATACCTTTTAAAAGCATTGATAAGCCCGTACCGCCCCCTACTGCTACGATTTTCGGGCCTCGATTTAACTTACGGCGCCTGTATAAGCTTTCAAGAATAGTGCCGTCGTCTTTAACCCCAAGCATAGAAAGGTTTGTCTTCTGCCAGCCCTTAAAGAAAATTCCGGCTCCGAACATAACCACAGCAAATGCAAGCCATTCTGTCGAAATATTCATGGCAATTTTTCTGATAAACATCATTGTGTAAAATACCGGTTTTATATCGCAAAGAATTAAAAAGCCTATGGTCATCATAACCGCGCCCAAAAATATCATTGCAAACCAGCGTTTGACCTGCAAGCCCGGTATAAGCCAGCCTGCGTCGCGCATTTTCATATTATTCTTAAATTTTCTCATACACTTATCACCTAATTTGATTTTACTCTACCCAGCCTGAAGGATAGGCATTTTTGTAATTTACCGGAACAGGGGTAATTATTTTGTTCGCTTCAACAGCAAGCTCAAGGGCATTGCTGATTTTGTTAGAAAAATGAATTGTATCAGCTGTTATAATAGTTTTTCCTCCCTCTCTGTTGTCAACTTGGGAAGAATAAAGCAATGTTTTTAACCTGTGAAGTGATTTTGAGGTATCCTCGCTGTCTTTAACCCCAAAGTCAACGGTTCCATCAACATTATAAACCTTTTCGAGATGGACTTCCTGTGCAATAGGAATATTTACAAACTCGCCTGTTTTTTCAATAACATCGCCTGCAGCGCCGTAGTAAACCAGCCATTGGGACATTTTCTTAACAGCTTTAGCAATCGCACAAGAAAATGAAAAATCTTCAGCAGCCTGCTTATACATCGCGCCGTGAGGACGAACGTGTTCAATTTCCAGCTTATAACTCTTTGCAAAAGACATAATAGCACCCACTTGATACAAAACAAGCGCTTCAATTTCGTCTTCGTCCAAATCCATTGAACGATATCCAAAGCCTTGAATATCATCAAAACCAATGTGAGCCCCTACAACAATATTTTTTTCTTTTGCTGCAAGAAGTGCCTGCTTGATGGTTAAAGGATCTCCCGCATGGAACCCGCAAGAAACATTTACGGAACTTACATAATCAAGCAGGTCGTATTCGGAATTATTTTTGTAAACCCCGAAGCTCTGTGCTAAATCACAGTTAAAATCTATATTTTTAATTTGTTTTCTTTCAATCTTTTGAGTAGTTTGCTGCATAATTCACTTTCTATATAAATAATATTATGCAATCATTATACTAGATAAAGATTTATTTTCCAGAACTTTACATAAATTTAATACCCGACTATTTCCACGGGTAATCATCTTTAATCTCCCAGCCGTCGAGCATGATTAAAGCTGCGCAGTATTGGCCTCTGTTAGTTTGATTACAAGCAAATTCCGGATATTCCAAATTTGATGTCGCATTAATTATATCATCTCTTGTTAAATCCCTGTCATTACACGCAAGCCCCGCCGGTAAAAATCCAAGTTTTTTAGTGCATTGACCAGCTACAGATGGAACAATACGTGCATTACCCCAGCTCATTATAAATCTAAATCTATCAATACCATCCATATTTGGAGCTTTATTACCGTTTGTGTCAATGACAAACCAAGCGCCATTACCGCGTCGATGCAGCCAGTAATAAACCGCATAACCGGATGGAGTTACAAATGAATTAAATCCAATATTACCATTTACCAACGCATCCATTACTGTATTATTGTCAACATTGTCAACCCAACATTCTTCTGAAGACGGAGCACACCTTTTAAGTGTTTTGATATTAGGCAAAAGATAGTTTTCAGCAAAGTAGTTGCTCAGTCTCTCTTGGTCGTCCAATGGTGTGAGATCCCAGCTATCTAAAGTTCCATGGACACTTTCAGCCATTCGTACTGCCTGATTTATCTCGCTGTAAGCCTTTTGTAATTGCGTTACAGTCTGTTTTTTACGGTAATTCGACATTAGCGTCGGCATTGTCATTGCGGCGACGACGCCAATTATGCCGAGTGTAATAAGAACTTCTGCCAATGTAAAACCTTTTTTCTTACTGACCTCACCTTTGCTATATTTATTGTTCATAGCGCGAGT
>USGC01000075.1 GCA_900554095.1 uncultured bacterium | reverse complement strand
GGGGGGGGGGCAAACAAAATCACCGGCTTAAAGAAGAAAAAATAACCCCCTTGCAAGCTGACCAAAATAATGTTATAATAAATAATAAATTTAGCAAGCGTGAGGTTAATATGAAAGAAGGATTTACATTAGCTGAGATTTTGATAACGCTCGGGATAATCGGTGTCGTAGCCGCCATGACGCTTCCTACGTTAATCCAAAACAAGCAGCACCGAGAACTTGAAACCGCATTAAAGAAAAATTATTCAAATATCCAAAACGCACTAAATTTAATGGCCTACGATAGGGGTGAAAAAGTAAATTACTCTACTTACGAACACGGTGGATTCAAGAGAGAATTTATAAAATATTTTAAAGCCGCAAAGGACTGCGACGATATGAGTTGTGTTGGTCATGACGGAGACAAAGAAACTGATGGAACACCTTATATTACTAAAAAGTACCGCAATTTTACAAACACGAATTATGTTGCCTCATATCTGTTAGACGATGGGCAGTTTATGCTGAGCGATGGTGCCATGATTTTTATTGATCAGCCTGATTTTAATCGTTTACCGGATGATCCGGCGGAAAAGAGATTATTGATACAGGTGGATGTAAACGGTCTTTCAAAAGGACCTAACAGATTTGGGTATGATTTATTTTCGTTCCAGGTGCATGATAGCGGAAAGCTATTGCCAATGGGTGCAGAAGATACCCATAGTATGTTTAATAAAAGCATGTATTGTTCAAACACGGGCACATCAAGTTTAAACGGTGTAGCTTGTACATATGCGGCGCTTACCGACAAGGATTACTGGAAAAATTTACCAAAATAAAAAGGGAGCTGAATTGCTCCCGTTGGAATTAAGAATAGCTGGAAGTATGAAAAAGATTTAATTATATTAAACGAAAATAAGAGTTTTGTTGCAATTGCCCGACCGGGCAATAATTTTTACCTAAATGACTATAGTATTCGGGTGGCAAGAAAAGTCGTCAACTCTCTAATAAGTGTACTTTCGCCACTTTATGCCAAAAGCTAAACGGGATTTTATTTTTCGCCATTTTAACAAAAGTTTACAATAGGGGTTGACAAATAAAAACTTATAGTTTATAGTGAAACTGTAAGATGAAGTGTTAAAAAAACACTTAATAACAACCTCACGAGAGGAGGGACAAAATGATAACAATTAATCCAGTAAAAATTGCACCGGTTTCATTCGGTGAAGGTAACTTAAATAATATAACCCCGACAATGGCTATTCTTGCTTTGCAAAGCGACAGCTCTAAGATTAACTTCAAACAAGAAAAAGACAGTTTCAACAGAAACTTATCTTTGACTCAAAAAGCCGACGCTGTTCAATCAAACCCTATTACAGCTATTGGCTACAAGTTCGTTAAAGCAGTCAATATGTTCAAAAGACCAAATTGCTGCACTGACGGCAAAAAACATATATCTTTCACAGCGTAACTTGAAAGAGAATTGACCAGACTTAAAAATACATTTACCCCAACCATTAACCCCATTGAACATTATTTAACCAATGTAATTTACCCCAACTGACCAAACGAATTTCTCATAACTTGATTTATTCTGTTTCTTGAACAAAGAAAGGAATATCAAGTTATGGAGGATCGTATTACAGAATTGCGCAAAAACACTGAAAAAGCGCAAAATTACTTTAGTAAAAAGCTTGCTTTCACTATTGGCCCAATAGAGTTAAAATATCTTATGGACGAAGGCAAGGTAAAAATTATTGATGCAAGACGCCGTGAAGATTATGATATAGGACACATTCCAACGGCAATCTCAATTCCTAAAGACGAAATCGACAAGAACTTTGACAATATTTCAAAAGATGACATTAATGTTGTTTACGGTTATAACCAACAATGTCATGCCGCGTATAAAGCAGCGCTAACACTTGCAGAATATGGCTATTCGGCTGTAGTTCTGGAAGGCGGTTTCAAAGTTTGGATGGAAGATTTCAGATTTGCATCAGTTTCAGAAAAATAAAATGTCATAGTCTAAAGGGAGGGTAATTCCTCCCTCTTTTTATATATTGGCTCCGCCGTTGTTTCTGATTCTATTTAAAACGTTTTTGCTGCCATCAATGGATTTTGCGTAGTTTACAGTGAAATCAATAGCCTCATTATCGCGTGCAATAGCTTCTTTTAGCCCGGTCATCTCTTCAAGCGTAAGGTTTTCAAGGCCTGTTGTGTCAGAGGAATTCAGATACTTTTTGAAAAGTTTTTGGGACACGTAATCAAATCCCGGCATCCCTTGTTTTAGAGCAAACCATTTGTAAAACTGATGGAGCATATAATAAGGCTCGATTTCACCGTCGCGTAATATAAACATAGGCTTGCTGTTAAAAGAAAATCCGCTGTCGGTTATTACGTTCAAATAAAAAGCCTCGAAACCTTTGTTTTCACAAATTAATCCTTCGTCTTCCGCCAATACTGAGAGGATTTTGTCAGCATTTTTCAGCTTAACCACTTTTGTTCCGTGAGTTTTGATGTACTCAAGGAGCATGTAAGGATTGTTCTTAACCCCTGAAACTATTTCAGTAACTGTCTTTAAGACTAATTCTTTATTTTTTTCTGTTTCAGTTGTCAAGGTCAACTTTACATTTCCGGCAAAGACTGTTTTGGAGGTTTTGTTTGAAGCTCCGTTCTTTAAATGCCTACCAAGCCTTGCAGTAAGCTGCTTTTCCTGGATTAAAAGAATGAAATACAGAAATTTTTTAAGAATATTCATAACAAACAGTATACAATACTTGTGGTATAATAGTTTCATACAAATACATTAAATATTAAAATTAAATAAAGATTGTAAAAAATACACTTGCTTTTTTATATTCTTTATTCTATAATGTAATTGTGAAATAATTCACGAATAGCTGAAGCTAATAAAATTTTACTATAAGGAGATAAAATTTATGACAACAAAAAGCAAAAAGACCGTTGAAACCTTAGAAAAGACCCTAAACAAGTCTAATCTGGTTGACAGCGCTGAACAATTGGAATTGCTTATCGAAAGAGCGAAAAAAGCTCAAAAGATTTTTGCAACCTTTACACAAGAACAAGTTGATGCAATCTTCAAAGCAGCCGCAACTGCCGCTGACAAAGCACGTATTCCTCTAGCAAGAATGGCTCACGAAGAAACCGGAATGGGTGTTTTGGAAGATAAAATTATCAAAAACCACTTCGCATCAGAATACATTTACAACAAACACAAAAATGCTAAAACTTGTGGAATTATCAAAGAAGATAAAGCTAACGGAATTAAAGTTGTTGCAGAACCTTTAGACGTTATTGCAGGTATCGTTCCGACAACTAACCCGACTTCAACTGCTATTTTCAAATCATTAATCGCTTTGAAAACAAGAAACGCAATTATCTTCTCACCACACCCTAGAGCAACAAAATGTACAATTGAAGCTGCTAAAATCGTTTTGGAAGCTGCCGTTAAAGCTGGCGCTCCAGAAGATATTATCGGCTGGATTGATGTTCCGTCAATCGAATTGTCAAACCAATTGATGAAACACCCTAACATCGCTTGCATCTTAGCAACAGGCGGCCCGGGAATGGTTAAAGCTGCTTACTCATCAGGTAACCCTGCTTTAGGTGTAGGCCCTGGTAACGCAGCCGCTGTTATTGATGAAACTGCTGATATAAAAATGGCTGTTTCTTCAATCCTTATGTCAAAAACTTTCGATAACGGTATGATTTGTGCTTCTGAACAATCAGTTGTTGTTGTTGATTCAATTTATGAAGAAGTTAAAAAAGAATTCATCTACAGAGGTGCTTACCTTTTGAGCGCGTCTGATGAAAAGAAAATGATTGACCTTCCGTTCATCGACCCGAAACGCGGAACAGCTCACCCTGACATCGTTGGTCAAAGCGCTCACAGAATTGCTGAACTTTCAGGCTTCAAAGTACCTGAAACAGCAAAAATTCTTCTTGCAGAAAGACCTTCGGTAGATTGGGAAGATCCGTTCTCAAGAGAAAAATTATCACCGATTTTGACAATGTACAAAGCAAAAGACTTTGACGAAGCAACCGAAATGACTTACGAGCTCGTATCAAAAGGCGGCGCAGGCCACTCTGCTGACCTTTATACAGATACAAGAAGCCAAGAAAGAGTTGACAGATTTGCAGAAAGAATGCCTGCTTGCCGTGTATTAATCAACTCACCTTCAGCACAAGGCGGTATCGGCGACTTGTACAACTTCAAACTTGAACCGTCGCTTTCACTCGGATGCGGTTCTTGGGGTAAAAACGCTGTATCAGGAAACATCGGTGTTGAAAACTTATTGAACTACAAAACAGTTGCTGAAAGGAGAGAAAATATGCTTTGGTTCAAAGTTCCGCCAAAAGTTTACTTCAAAAGAGGTGCTATTGACCTTGCTCTTCGTGAACTTCAAGGCAAAAAACGTGCCTTTATCGTAACTGACAGATTCTTGTTCAATTCAGGTGCGGTAGACTGCATTACAAACGTGTTGGATGAAATCGGTATTGATCACCAGATATTCTTTGATGTAAAACCGGATCCGACATTATCTACAATTAATCAGGCAATGGAAATCATCAGACCGTATGAACCGGATGTAATTATTTCACTCGGCGGCGGTTCTCCGATGGATGCTGCAAAAATTATGTGGTTAATGTACGAACAACCTGATACAGTATTTGAAGATATCTCAATGAGATTTATGGATATCAGAAAGAGAATTTGTTCAATTCCTGATTTGGGTAAAAAAGCTACAATGGTTGCTATCCCGACAACTTCAGGTACAGGTTCAGAAGTTACACCGTTTGCAATCATTACAGACGATGAAACTCATGTAAAATATGCCATCGCTGATTACGCTTTAACTCCGAATATGGCAATAATTGACCCGAACTTTGTTGATGGCATGCCAAAAGGCTTAACAGCAGCATCCGGTATTGACGCGTTAGTTCACGCAGTTGAAGCTTACGTTTCAGCATTAGCAACTAACTTTACAAATTCAAACGCATTAGAAGCTACAAAACTTGTATTCAGATACTTGGAAAGATCATACACAGAAGGCGCAAACGATCCTATCGCAAGAGAAAAAATGCACTATGCCGCAACAATTGCCGGTATGGCATTTGCAAACTCATTCTTGGGACTTTGCCACTCAATGGCTCACAAGCTTGGTGCAACCTTCAACGTACCTCACGGTGTTGCTAACGCATTGTTAATCAGACAGGTAATCAAATACAATGCCGTTGATTGTCCGAAAAAACAATGTATCTTCCCGCAATACAAATTCCCGAATGCAAAATCTAAATACGCTCAAATTGCTGACGAATTAGGTCTTGGCGGCAAGAATGACGACGAAAAAGTTGAATTGTTAATCGACGCAATCGACAAGTTGATGAAAGCTGTTAACCTTCCGAATTCAATTAAAGACTTCGGCGTAACAGAAGCTGACTTCAATGCGAAATTAGATCATATGGTAGAACTTGCATTCGACGACCAATGCACAGGTGCAAACCCTGCATATCCGTTGATGGAAGATATCAAAGCGATCTACAAAGATGCATTTGAAGGTGTAGTAAGAGATTACTATCCGGCAAAATAGTTTTAAAACTGTAAACAGAAAGACCTGCTATTATTAGCGGGTCTTTTTTTTTTAAGTTTTATTTCTTCTCAAGAATTGTCTGGCGCCAAGGGTAATCAGGTTTAATGTCCCAGCCGTCATATTGAATAAGTCTGGCACAGCTATGGCGTTTGTCTTTTGTGCTTTCTTCTGCATTATCCTGATTTCCGTATTTGCATCCGTCTAATAACCTGGTTCTGTCGTAAGCATAATAAATACCACAGGTTGAGGGGATAAACTTTCCGTCTCCGCATATTGAGAATAAAAAGGATGTTTGTCCGTCAAATCTATTAATCCCGCAGTATTTCAGCTCTGTGCAATAGAAGAAATGCGCACGGTTACTGGCTTTATTGTTACTTGGCGGGTCATAACTATGATACGCTATAAAACCAGAACCGTCTTCAAATCCAACTTTGTAAAAGTCGTATGTTTCATGTAAATCTTCAGTGTAGATAATTTTGAGATGCTTAGCGAGATGTTCGTTGAACCATTCTTTAAAATTAGCTTGAGTTCTATTGTCGGGAAGCCAATATTCTCTACTTCCGATTTGTGCTTCTTCAGCTAAAATTGCCTGCTCCATAACAGATTGAAACTTTTTAAGCTTGCTGGCGACTTTAACCTTTTGATGCTTCGCAATAATTGCCGGCAGGGTTAAGGCAGCGACTACACCGATTATACCAAGAGTAATTAGAACCTCAGCTAAAGTAAAGGCAAGTTTTGTAGAATTTCTTAGCGAGCCATGCGGGTTTAGAAATTTGGGTGAGGTTTTACTAACCTCATGAGAAAACGTGCATTGGACTTTATCTACTAATCCAGCGACAATGTTTCTACCTGCGTAGCAGCCCCGTTTGGTTTTCAGTTAATTTAGTGATTTTCATACATCCTCCTTTATAAATATTATAACTTACTTAAATAGATTTGTAAAGAGGGATTAATATTAAATACGTTTAATCTAAAAAGTGAACAATCGGCTATAATTCACCTTGAATGTATCTGTCATAGTAATATTTTTTATCAAGAAAGCCTTTTTTTGTAAGAGCATAGTATGTGCAGCCAATTCCTGAATAAATGCCTTTTTGAGACGAATTGCAGTTAAAATTGTAAACATTTGAACACAACACCAATCCTCCGCAAGGTTTTATTTGTTTTTGCGTAATCTTAAATGAAAAGGTGTCGCGCCCCCAAGCGTTTGGTTTTTTAAACGGCCCATTAACATCAACCGATATAATTAATCCGTTGTTAATATCATGTTGAGCGCGCTCGCCAAAAATAAAAAGCCTCCCGTCTTTTGTTATAAATCTTTGGTTTGAAAGATAAGCATTGATTGTCTTATCTCCTTCTGCAAAACTTTTTAGAGGTATGTCTACATAATTATAATATGTAATGTTACGACCATTGAAACAGGTGTTATCTGTGCAGTCTTGCGCATTGTCATAATAGCTCATAAAAAGCTGGTTTAGTTGGTTATTATCCAGTTGTTTAACAACAACTCCTACGTCTTCACCGTAATTGTTCGATATTAAATTAACGATGTTTTGCAATTCGGAGTAACTTTTATTTAAAGATGTCAATATAGCCTTAGTCTGCTGCTTCTGAATTATTGTCGGGAGTGTCATCGTAGCAACAATTGCAATAATTCCCAATGTAATTAAAACTTCTGCTAAAGTAAATGAAGGCTGAAAAAGCCTATGTCTATTGAGTTTTATGGGGGGGGGCTAATTAGTTTATAGTCTTTATGGCTCATTTAAACCTCCAAAATTATATTAACATTATTTACGATTTTGGGTAATTTGTCAAGCCTTCTTTAATGTAAAAAACAAGATAACAGTGTTGAGGCAGGCGCAAATCAGCACTTATTGGAGCCGCTATCGTGCAGTGGCTATTTTGAAGAATTATATGGTGTTCTACCACAGGATATCATTAAAAACTTTTTAATTTTTAAACCTTGACATTAAGTTATGTCTTTTTTATTATAAAGAAATGAGGACGGCGACATGGCCAAGTGGTAAGGCAGGAGCCTGCAAAGCTCTTATCCCCCAGTTCGAATCTGGGTGTCGCCTTTTTTAATGTAATAAAGGAGTATCGATGGCAAAAATTTTTGGAATAAGTAAAAATCCGGTTTCAACAATAGACAAGGCTTTACAACCGTTTAAATTACCAGAGCCATGCGTTAAATACTTATCTAAAAAAAATTTACCGATAAAGAATACTTCAGACATTTTTGTGGTAAGTGAAAATACTTCAGCAACATCAAAATTTGCAAAAATGCGAAGCGGCGCTGGCCGTATGATGGCACCTTTCCGCAATTCAAATAAAGTCAAATAAACTTGGCGATTGGCAGGGGCCCGGCTTTTCGATTATCGAAAAGAAGGGGGTGATAGCAAAGCTATCACATGCGCTCGATAAATTGAAAATTAAATAGAAAT
>USGC01000074.1 GCA_900554095.1 uncultured bacterium | reverse complement strand
ATTGGCAGAGGTCTTGATAACTTTAGGTATAATCGGTGTTGTTGCAGCAATTACCATGCCTGTTATAACCAAGTCTTACAGAAAACAGGTTATAGAAACTTCATTGCAAAAATTTTACACTAATATGAATCAGGCCCTAAAATTATCTTCTCTGAAACACGGTGAATATTCAGAATGGCAATTCCCTAATGATTCGACTTCTGTTGAGCAGCTTCGTGATTGGTATAATACATATTTGAAAGACTACTTAAAAACGGTCAAAAATACAGACGGTGCGCACAGAAATAACGGAAGTGCTGTTTATAATGTATATTTTGCTGATGGAACCGTTGTTGGAATTAATGTCAACGCCCACGATTATTACTTTTGTCTGAATGCCAAGGCTCTTGATGAATATGTTGCATCTGGCGAAAGTAAGGGACGAGGCAGCAAGTGTTTCGCTTTTGGTTTTTATCCTTCTAAAAATATCTATTTGGCAAAAACTTGTGTCCACGAAAATTATGCAGGCAAAGGAATTGAGCCTTATATAAATTATGAAAATACTGATTGCTCATTGGAGAATTACTATAAACTCTCCCCATCAAAAACTATCCAGGTGAATGGCTGGAAAATCCCTGACGATTACTCTTGGAAATATTAATTCTTTTTATAAAAAATTTTGTAAATGGGCGAAGCCAGACGTTGTAAAGGTTTAAATCGTCCATTTTCAATGCGGAATTATTTTTACAGATAATAGTTAAAGATCTGAGCTTTTCGTCTTTATCTAGTATTTCTCCAGCCTTGTCTTTATAGCTGCTGCTTTTTAGGATTTTAAGTTTATGTGGATTGACTTTTAAAAACTGGTTTCCAACTGTTATGTAGCACGGAAGCCACGGGTGAAGCGCACGGATATGCGCACTCATTTCAACCGCTGTCATTTTTGTAAAATCGAGCATCTTTTCATCAGAATTTATATTCCCAAAATAACTTGCACGGCTTTCATTTTGCTTTATCGGAATTATTACTTCATTTTGAATTTTTTTTAAAAATTCTGAAATGAGGCCGCGCGCGGCTGTAAAGGTTCTTTCTCGTAATTCTTTGCCCGTATCATTCGGCAGAATGTCAATTTCTTTTTGCAGCAATACTGCGCCTGTGTCAAAGTTCTCATCCATCAAATGCAGCGTAATTCCTGTTTTCTTTTCGCCTCTTTTTATTACCTGCATATAAGGGTTTGGGCCTCTGTAGCGCGGCAAAAGTGAAGGGTGCAGGTTTACAGTGCCGATTTTTGGCATTTTGATAATTTCCGGTGATAATTTTTCTTTCCACGTGCTGACTATTATTATGTCAGCGTTAGTTTTTAAAATGTATTTTTTAAACTTGTCGCTATTTGCGGATTTGCAGTTAATTTCAGGAAGTTTGTATTTTTTGATAAGCGTTAAATCATACGAGGTTTTAAATAAATCATGAAATATCCTTTTATGTAGCGGTAAAGCCATTCTTTCATAACGAAAAACGCCGGCGATTTCTACACCGGACTCGATAGCACTTTCGATTATATTAGCAAGCATTTTACCCTTGCCTAAAAGTATTACCTTCATAATTTTCTCTTAATAACGTCGTGCGGCAGCCCTTTCCATTTCACGTTTCTGGTCTTTTTTGGCAATGTCATCGCGCTTGTCGTGAAGCTTTTTACCTTTAGCAAGGCCTATTTCAACCTTTGCAAAACCGTGGGACAGAAAAACTTCCAGTGGCACAATTGAATAGCCGTCTTTTTTAACTTTTGAATGCATTTTTAGAATTTCTTTTTTTGTCAAAAGAAGTTTTCTTGTTCGTTCAGCCTGATGATTAAAGCGGTTTCCCTGTTCGTAAGGCGAAATATGGCAGTTGTAAAGGAAAATTTCGTTATCCTCAATTTTGCAAAAACTGTCTTTCAAGTTGATTGCATTTTTACGGATTGATTTAATTTCGGTTCCTGTCAACACAATTCCGGCTACGAATTTGTCGAAAATTGTGTAGTCGTGAAAGGCTTTTCTGTTTGTTGTGATGACTTTTTTATCCATAACAAGATTTTAGCATAAAAATAATTTTATAAATTTTTTCTGACTTTTTGTAGTGTTTTAGCTAAAGTTTCCTCTATAATTTTGATTTTTTCTTCAAAATGAAAAGCCGAACCGTCATCACACGGGAATTTTTCATGTAATGTGTCTTTATAAATCTCCTGGATTTTTTCGTGATACTTTGCGCCCTCTTTATACGCATTAAGTTCTTCTGTAAGCCGGTATCTCCAGTTTTGCAAAATAGTGATTTGCTCTTTGGGTGAAAATGTTCCAACATACTCAGGTAATAGTATTTTTACAAAATCAGGATCTCCATATTTGTTATATAACATGTTTTGATAAAATTTCTCAGTTTTGGAAGTTAATTTATTTTCAAACATAGCACATGCATTTTTTATGTGTTTGGGATTTGTAGTTTCAAAAAAATAATGAAAAGTTTCATGCATAAATATATTCATATCATATAAATACATTTTTTTATCAAATTTATTCAAAGGCAAATAAATATCGTAACTTACAACCTTTTTCCCTGTGCACATTGGCTGAGTATTGCCTTTATAATTTGTCGGGGTGGCGTCTTTTATAGTAAAGTTAATTTTCCCATTATGCATATCTTTAAGGTTTCGCGTGAAAACATCTTTGTCCAGCCATTTGTCTTTAAAGCTTTGGCAAATGCTGTTAAAGAGTTTTTCGTTATACAGTTTTGCAAGCTCTAAACGTTCTTGAGCGGTGCCTTTGCAAATTTTAAGGGGTAATTTGGCGTTTTTTCCAACTTTGAGCATACTTTTATAAAATCGGTAAAAAATATTTTTGCTATTCGTATAGAAAACATCTTACACAATGTGATTGGGATATTTCAGAGGTATTGGGCACGAATTCTTTGCATTTCATCATGACTTTGGGGCATCTTGTATGGAATTTGCACCCTTTTGGCAAATTCGCCGGGGAGGGCAAATCGCCTTCAAGAATAATTTTTTCTTGTTTATCTTCATTCATGCTCGGGACAGAGCTTAAGAGTGCCTGTGTATACGGGTGTTTAGGATTTGAGAATATTTCATCTACGTATCCGATTTCGACTATTTCACCAAGGTACATAATTGCCACGCGGTCGGCAAGGTATTTTATCACACTCAAATCGTGGGTGATTAATAAAAATGTTAAATCGTAATTTTCTTTTAAGTCTTTTAGAAGATTTAATATTTGGGCCTGAATGCTTACATCAAGAGCGCTAACCGGCTCATCGGCAAGAATAAATTTAGGACTGAGAACAAGCGAGCGTGCTATAGCAATTCTCTGGCGCTGTCCGCCCGAAAATTCGTGAGGATATAAGTTTAAGCAGTTTTTATCAAGACCTACTTGTTCGGCTTTTTCGTAAACTATTTTTTCAATTTCTTTATCGCTGAGGCTGGTATTAATTTTCAGTGGTTCTTTCAATGTATCAATGATTTTCATTTTTGGATCAAGGCTTGCATATGGGTTTTGAAAAATCATTTGAACATTCTTTCTAAAGTCCTTTAATTGCTTTTTATTCATTTTGAGCATGTCGCTGTTTTCAAAAAAGATTTCTCCGCCGGCAGGTGTTTCTAATTTGATAATTGTTTTGGCTAAAGTTGATTTACCGCAGCCGGATTCACCTGCAACAGCAAGTATTTCCCCTTTTTTAACATCAAGATTAACACCGTTTACGGCATGGATAGTAAGCGTGCCGCCTAAAATACCTTTGTCTGCTTTATATTCAACAAATAAGTTTTTTATTTCTAAAAGATTTTCACTCATAAAAAAAGTTTATCTTATTTTAAGATTATTTGCAATTATTCTTTCGGTGAGTGTAAAATCCTTATCTTCAAGGCATTGCTAATTAATTTCTCTGCGGCCTTCGATTGCCTTGGCGATTGTGATTTCATCGGCATACTCAAGATCCGCTCCTACCGGAAGTCCGAATGCTATACGTGAAATGGTAATGCCGAACGGTTTGATAAGCTTGCTTAAATATAGGCTGGTTGCTTCGCCTTCAACGGAAGGCGGCAGTGCAAGAATAACCTCTTTAACTTCATCAGAGGTCAAGCGGTTTAATAATTCTTTTATACGTATATCATCGGCTCCAATGCCGTCCATTGGCGAAATTAAGCCTTGCAAAACATGATAAAGCCCTTTAAATTCGTTTGTTTTTTCGATGGCTATTAAGTCTTTTGTTTCAGAAACAACACAAATGATTGACCTGTCGCGTTTTGGATTTTGACAGATTTCACAAGGACTTGAGGAGGAAAGATTAAAACAAACTTCACAAGTTCTTGTATTTCTTTTTGCGTCAAGAACAGCCTGAGCGAATTTTTGTACTTCGCTTTCAGGCATTCTGAGCATATAAAACGCCATACGCTGAGCAGATTTTGGCCCTACTGAAGGGAATTTTTGGAAATGCTCAATCAGCGTTGCTATGGATTTTGGATAAATCATATTTTTAGAACAATCCCGGAATGTTAATTCCGCCTGTAACGGCTTTCATTTTTTCTTCCATTAATTTAGAAGCTTTATCGCTTGCTTGGTTGATTGCAGAAGAAATAATATCTTCAAGCATTTCAACTGAATCCGCATCAACAGAAGACGGATTTTCAGGATTAATTGCTTCAGGGGTTAATTTAATAGATTTAAATTTTCCTTGTCCGTCGCAGATAACTTTGACTTTGCCGCCTGCTGATTCGCCTGTAATTTCTAATGAAGCCAATTCTTCTTGAGTATTTTTAAGTTTTTGCTGCAAGCTTTGTGCTTGTTTCATCATTTGCATGATATTCATATAATTTCTCCTCTTAAGTCTGTATTCTGTTTTGTTCAATTTTATTATACAATAAAAATATGCAAAAGCACACCTATGTTTCACAATCATTAAAAAACGGAAAATTAATGCGCTGGACATATATGCCATTAAAGGTGTATATAGCGCCTATGAAGTTTTATTCAAAAGCCGGCGAGGATTATAAGTATAGGGCAATGGTAAAGCGTGCTTTAGATGATTGGCAGGCAGCTACAAAAGGCAAAGTTGCATTCACTATTGTAAAAACGCTTTTGGAATCTAATGTAAACATAGAGTGGAAAAGAGTTGAAAGAAAAGCTTTAGGGTATTGTAACTTTTCATACGACGCACAGAACAGGCTTTTTGGAGCGGAAGTTTCGATAGGCCTGACAGACGGCAGGGTTCATGGCGATTACATGGATGAAAATGAAGTTTATCATACTATTCTGCACGAAATCGGGCATGCAATCGGGCTTGGGCATAGCCCTTTCAAAACTGATATAATGTATACGCCGCATCAAAAGGGAATTAATAAAATTTCAAGCGGAGACATTCAAACTGTTAACTGGCTGTATAAATTTCCGCAAGGTGCAACAGTTTCTGAAATTGCCTCACAATATTCAACAGGCGGCTCTGACTTAGACGAAATCATTGCGAAAATTGAAGCAAAAAAAGGCACAAGTGAATTTGAAAAAGTTAAGCAAGGAATAAAGCTTCCGCAGCGGGATTTGCTTGAAGAAGCAGAAAACATCGCAAATTTAAAAAAATACCATTTAGCTTTGCAGAATATTCAGCTTCCTAATGAGGTTAAGCAGCACTTTAACAAGCCGAAGCATTAGGTTATTGTATAATCAATGCTGTAGTTTTCAAAAAGTCTATTATAAAAATCTTTATTTTCTAAAGCTTTTTTGCGGCTTAAAATCATATCAATAGAACAATCTGGAAGGTTTTTCTTTGGAATTTTTTCCTCAATTGCTTTGTCTATAAATGAATTAATCAAACCGTTTGCGCCTTTAAAAAGAGTTTTGCTGTCTTGCGGCGGGTTGTTTAGAAAGTTTTTCATTTCTTTAACAATTGTAGCTAAAGAATTTTCTTTGCACTGTGAAAGTTTTTTTAAGGCCTCATAAATTTTGCTTTCGCTGGTAATGTGTGATTGGTATTTAAATTTTCTGTGATACGAGTAGCTGTCAAGCGCCGCATCAAACTCTATTTTATTAAATTCGTTCTCCAGCATCATAATTATTTTTGATAAGTGAAGCAGCAAACCAGAGCCTTTTCCTGCTTCTTGCGGTTTTGCAGCCATGATATCAACAAAAATTCTGTTGTTTGCAATGCTTGACTTGTCTGAGGCTTGAAGTTTTCCGAAACTGTCATATACAAAACTTTCACTTCCTCCATGTGCCGGTCTGAATCTTACTGAAACATTTTGCTGTAATTTATTTTTGCACTTAAAATCAACAGGAAGTTTAATTCCGTTTATTTCTTTAAAACTTAGTCTGCCAAAAGCCGGCGAATTTTTATTGGTAACCTTCATATGCTTATTGTAAACCCTGTAAATGTGAAAAATTGCTCTTTTTTATTTTTTATTGTATACTGTTTTTTGTAATATATAAAATTTTTGAGTAGGGATATAATAATATGACAATTCAAGATTGGTTTGAAAAACGTAAGGAAGCCCAAATTCAAAGGCGCGCCCTCGAAGCTAGAGCAGAAGTTGAAAAGAACCCGGATTTATGGACAAAATGCGTTCATTGTGATGCGCAGCTTCTGAAAGAAGATTTAGCCGCTAATATGAATGTGTGTCCGGTTTGTGATTATCACTTTCGTATAAATGCAAAAACCAGAATTAAGCAGCTTTTTGATGAAAATTCTTTTGAGGAACTTTTTGCAGACATAAAACCGACTGACCCGCTTGAATTTACAGATACAGAAAGCTATAAAGACAGAATAAAAAGAGCACATGACAAAACCGGCTTAAATGACGCTGTAATAACAGGAATTGGAGAAATTCAAGGGCATAAAGCAGCCGCGGCAGTCATGGATTTTGATTATATGGGCGGCTCAATGGGCTCCGTTGTCGGGGAAAAAGTAACAAGGCTCATTGAAAAAGCAATTGAACTTCGCATACCGGTTATAGCAATTACTTCTTCGGGCGGTGCGAGAATGCAGGAAAGCGCATTGAGTCTTATGCAAATGGCTAAAACTTCTTGCGCGGTTTCAAGACTTGATGATGAAGGGCTTTTATACATAAATCTTTTGACTGAACCGACTTTTGGAGGTGTAACTGCAAGCTTTGGCATGCTTGGCGATATAATTATCGCAGAACAAGGTGCAAGAATAGGTTTTGCAGGCAGACGTGTTATTGAACAAACTATAAGACAAAAGCTCCCTTCAGATTTTCAAACGGCTGAATATTTGATGAAATACGGACAAGTCGATGTCGTTGCCCGCCGTCGGGATTTGAGAGATATTTTAGGCAATATACTTGCTATGCATGAATAATTATGAGGTAGATAATGACAGTTTTGGATTTTGAAAAACCTATCATGGAAATTCAAGAAAAAATTGAAGAATTAAAAAAAATAAGTGTGGAGTCCGGCATGGATTTAGATAAAGAAATTGAAACTTTTGAACAGCAGGCTGATGATTATAAAAAAGAATTGTATTCCAATTTAAAACCATCTCAAAAATTGCAAATAGCCAGACATCCTGAACGTCCGAATTTTTTGGACTATGTTCATCATATGTGTGAGGATTTTATTGAACTTCACGGAGACCGCGAAGGCATGGACGACAGGGCTATTATAGGAGGACTTGCCAAAATCGACGGCAAGCCGGTAATGATTATCGGAACTATGAAAGGAAAATCTACAAAAGAAAATCTTGAATACAATTTTGGCATGCCTCAGCCTCAGGGGTATAGAAAAGCTTTAAGATTGTTTAAACATGCCAACAAGTTTAACATCCCGATTGTAACTATAATTGACACCCCCGGTGCTTATCCAGGTATAAGTGCCGAAGAAACTAACCAGGGCGGCGCAATTGCTGTTAACTTGAGAGAAATGGCAAAGCTTGAAGTCCCTGTGATTGCTATTATTTCAGGCGAAGGCTGTTCCGGCGGCGCTTTAGGGCTGGCAGTGGCAGATAAGGTTTTCTTGCTTGAACATGCTTATTATACAGTTATTTCCCCGGAAGGCTGTGCCTCTATTCTTTGGCGTGATG
>USGC01000073.1 GCA_900554095.1 uncultured bacterium | reverse complement strand
CAATCAATTCAAATGCAGCCAACACCCGTTCCCGAACCGGTTGTAACTAAACAACCTGAAGAAAAACAACCTTCTCAAGAAGTTCAAAAACCAGAAATCGTACCTTCTGCTCCGCTTGAACCGCAAGTTGATTTAAACGCTTTCATTTCCAAATTGTCAAACCCAGATTATGAAGTACAAGCTTCTACCATGGAAGAAATCGCTAATATGGTAAAAGATAATCCGCAAAAAGCAACAGAATTACTTGATGTTAAAGTTATGGATGCATTAAACAAAATTATTAATACAGATTCTTCTAAACTTCAAGGCCCAACTAATGAACAAATTGCTGCCCGTCAAAAATTAATGAAAAATGAACAAATGACAGATGCTGAAAAAACTTTAGCAACAACAATCACTCCGATGGAACAAGCTGAAAGAAATAAAAGCTATGCAATGTTCACATCAGCAATCCTCCAAAAACTATACGGCGATGAAGTTGAAAAATTAACTAACACAACCGTGCCTATCACTGAATTACCAGGCGCTGTTGCAATTGTAGAACAATTGAAAAACAATCCCAACCCGATGGTAAGAACTTCTGCAATTGAAGCATTATCATATATCCAAAACCCAAGCTATAAAGCTGACTTAAACACATTATTCACAATCGCTAAAAACGACCAAGATCCAAATGTCAAAGAAGCAGCAACTTTAGCTTTAGAAAAATTAAACCAAATGAACACTGCTGCTCCTGAAGCTAAACAGGTTGATATGAAACAGCCTCAAGCACCAGCACAAGCAGCCTAGGCTTAATTCAATTCCTTTCTTTAAATAAAAAGCTAAAGAGCCCTTGAAATATATCAAGGGCTCTTTTAGCTTTTTATTTTGTTTAAAATATTTTATTTAAACAGCGATGTTTTCTCTATAACTATCGGGGACAGGAGCGCAGTTTTCATAACCGGCTAATTCTGATATTTGTTTGCACCATTCATAAATTATTACATCTTCCGGAAGCTTATAAGAAATAGGTTTCCCGATTCTTAAGTCAACATTGCGGCGAGTAAATGGCTTCAACTTTGGATAACCATCAAAGTTTGCGATTCCAACAGGAATAATATCAGCTTTTGCATTTTTGGCAATTACGACAAAACCTTTTTTAATTTCTTCAATTTTTCCGTAAGGTCTAATTCCGCCTTGGGGAAATACGCCAAGCGACCAACTGGTTGCGAGAATGTCTCGCACTGTCTTAAATGTTGCAATTTCAGGTTTTGTTCTGTCAACGGCAAAAGCTCCAAGACGTTTTACTAACCACCCCAATTTTTCTCCGGGTTCAAAAAGCTCTTTTTTAGCCATATAAGCTATCGGCCTCATTGCAGCCATTGAAACCATTGGAGGATCAAAAATTGATACATGGTTCGCTGTATAAATAAATTTCCCGCTTTTGGCCTTTGTCGGAAGGTTTTCTCTTCCAGTTATTGTGTAATTATAAAATATTTTCATAAACGGAATTACAACACAAAACAAAAAAGACATATAAAACATAGTGCGGAAAATATTATATTCGTATGGATAACGCCTATTATAATTTCTTTGTTTATCTTTCATGAAAACTCCTAACTATTCTTTATTTACCGGTTCTACATATTTAAATCCGGTCAAATCTTCAATTGCAAGCGCCCATTTTTTAACCATACCATCAGTATCATCACTATATGGAATAGGTTTTCCAATTTTAACGGTAATTTGGCCTGAAAACGGCAATCGCTTAACTTCGTTTGTTCCAATAATTCCTACAGGCAGAACTGCACATTTAGTAATTTTAGCAAGTCCTGCAAAGCCTTTCGTTACACCCGAAATTATGCCGGGTTCGCCTCTTGTGCCTTGCGGAAAGATACCAAAGACCCATTCACTCTTTTTTATATTCATAACTGTTTTTATTGTAGATGGGCCTAAACTTTCGCGATTTACAGCAAAAGCCCCCAGCCAATCAAGCCACCAGCGCAAAAATCTTATATCAAAAAGCTCTTTTTTAGCCATAAACGAAATTCGTCTTGGCAAAACAGCACAAACTAATGGCGGATCAAGAGTTGATAAATGATTAGGGCAAACTATGTATTCATTATCTTTTGGAACATTCTCAAGCCCTTCGACTTTCAAACGATATACAAATTTATACCTTATCATATAAAAATATTTGCAAACCAAAATTTGAATAAACGACCGCCAGCGGTTATATGAAGATGCCTGGCGATTTGCATAATTCTTTTTTTCTTTTTCTTTGCTCATATTTAACTCCTCTATAATATTATATAACAAAATAATTATTGAACAATATGCGTTTTTTATATTATAATAAACGTACTAAATACATTTTTAAATTAAGGAGAGACTTATGGCCGTACCAAAAACTTCACAAAACCATTTAGAAAATGAACTGTTTTTAAGCGTTTACGACAAAACACCCGAATATATAAAAAATTTAAATCTTATGGATTTTGATAATAATGGCGAATTTACATTCACACTGAAAAAAGAACATCTTTTCCCTTATGACAAAGAAAAAAATCCTCAAGGGTTAAATTTAAAAGAATGGTTTGCAAATTACGCCAAAGAAGCTAAAGTCTCAACGGCCGGAATACGAGGCCCGCAAAATATTCTGTATCCGCAAGACACAAGATTTCCGATTAACCTTGTGGGGATTGTACTTGCGACCTTAGCTAAGGCACTCGTAGCAAAAGAAAAATACCCGAATAAAGAAATTCTAAAAATAGCAGGACGAGAAGTAAGATATAATTCAGACTTGTTTCTTGATGCAATAGCCAGAATTCAAGCAGCACAAGGAATTAAAACACTTGTTCCACAAGGCAGAAAAACTATTCCAATCTGGCTTGCCTCATTTTTAGCATTTAAGCTTGATTTACTTGGCGGTGAATACATTACATCAAGCCACGGGATTTCAGTTAAAAATGCCACTAAAGATTTGAATTCTCAAGGCAGCCAGTACTTACCCGAAGAAAGCCTTGAATTCGTAAATAAAATTCAAGAAATCTTTGATATCACAGAACACGACGGTCAATACAAAATTAAAATTGCGGCAAAAGATAACCCGCTCATTGATGAAAAAATAATGCAAAAGCTTAATGACGGCATAGATCTTTATGTTGAATATTTGCAATCAGGCGTTGCTCAAAAAAATAATTTAGAATTAATAAAAGAAATTGATGAAAAAATAGTTATTGAAAATGTTGGCGGTTCTGCTTACAGGACTTTAAGCCGAGTTCTTGAGAAACTAGGAATATCAGAAAAATTTGACTGGGTTAACATTAAAGAGGATCCGTTTTTCCACTCAATAGGCAAATATGACCATACGCCAAAAGGCGAAAAAGCTTTTTACGATTACTCAGTTGACGCTACCGTAATTTCTAAAAAGCCAAACGGTGAAAAGTTTTTCCCTGTTCTTGAAACAATGAAATACTCTGAAAAGTTAAAAGATTATCCGTTTTTAACAGCCGTTTTGATAACAGACCCCGACCATGACAGGCTTACTATCACTCAAAAAGAAAGCATCTTACGTATTCCAAAACTTGAAGAAGCCGGGATTGATTATATTAAACTTGATGATAGGACAATCTTAACAGTATTTACTGCAAACCAGGCTTTCTTGATGCTTATGGATTTCCAATCAAAACAGTTAAAAGCCCAAGGGCTTTGGAAAAATCATCCGAGGTTTATGATTAAAACAACGGCCTCTGCTCTAAGCTGGGATGAATGGGCTAAACATAACGGGGTTAGCGTTGTTAATGTTCCTGTCGGGTTCAAAGAAATCGCAAATATTATGAAAAAAATTGAATTAAAACTTAAACAATCACCTAATAAAGATGTTATTGTTGATGATGTTTTTGCAACCCCTATCAATCTCGGAGTAAATCCAAGACTAATCTTCGCAGGCGAAGAAAGCGGCGGCATGATTATGGGTACAGAAGAATTAATCAAATCCAAAGCAGGCCGCCAAGCCATTGCCATGCGTGAAAAAAGTGCAACAGAAGCAATTATTGTAGCATCAGCTCTAATTGCACAATTGCAAAATAAATCATTATCTCAATATTTGGTTCAAATTTTTAGCGAAAATAATATTAAAGGCCGTTTTGACACACGCGTAGACATCGCTTATTACAATGAATCTGAACCTGACATTGAAAAACTAAAATTATCCAAAATTGAAGGCGAAAAAAAACGTACCGAAAACGATTTATTCTATCTTTCTATGGCTATTGCTGTAAAAGAAGGCATCATGACCATTGAAAATGTTAGAGAAGTCTTAAACGATTCCTTTAAAAGCCTTAACTTTGATAATTTGCAATCAATCAAATTTGTGGGCGACGGCACATATCTTGAATTCGATGACAAGTACATCGAAATAAGACCATCCGGCACTGATGCTAAAACAAAAGCATACGGCGGAGGGCTGGACAAAGCGGTCATAGAAATGTATGCAAATGTTCTGGGGAATTACAGCGGATACAGAACAGAGCTTCACAAAAAATACATAACGGATAAATTCTACAATGCCTCAAAAGACAAAGCCATGAAATATTATCTGGAGTTTGTCGACAAAGATGCGAATAATGAGAAGTTTGTTATTCCAAAGTATGAATTTTAAATAAAAAATGCTGATACTCTCAGCATTTTTTTATTCAAATTAAATTACTTCCTGCAATATTGCTGTTGAATTGAATTTTCGCGGTGAATGAATGTCAATGTAACCTTTCAAAAGTTCAAAGCACACATTGCAAACTTTTTCAGTAGCTTTTTGCTCATAATCACACTTTGTATCAAAATCCAACTGAGCCAATGCCATCAAAAAGTCCCTTAGTTTGTGATGCATAATAACAGGAATGCCATAAGCTTCATTGCATTTAGCGCAAATCACACCGCCAAGTCTTGAAGAAAAGTACATATTATCTTCTTTTAATTCACATCCGCACTTGAGACAACTCCCCAATTCAATTCCAAAACCTGAAATTATCATCATTTTAAGCTGAAATTTTATAACAGCCAAAAGAATTTCTGTTTTATTTTGTGCAGAGGCAATCTTTTCAAGAGCCCTATAAAGCAAATCAAAAACCTCATTAGAGCAAGGATCGTCTTCAACTCCGAAATTTGAAACGACTTCGGAGATATAAAGCGAATAAAAGATTTTATCCATGTTGCTGCGAATTTTATGGAAGGTATTTAAAGCTTCAGCCTGACATATTGTATCTAAATTTTTGCCTTTATAAAGCATTAGCTTATTAGCAACAAGCAAATCCATTCTTGCGCCTAGTTTACTTTTAGGCTTCTTCACACCTTTTGCAACGCCCCTGATAAGCCCTTTGTCTCGAGAGTACATCACAATAATTTTATCAGCCTCACTGAGGTTATAAGCTTTTAAATTTATTGCGTCAGTAACAAAGTTATGCACTATTGGTAATCCTTCTTGGGAGAAGCTGTTCCCTGGTAAACTCCTTTAAACATTTGTCTAAGCTCATTTTTATTATCAGAATACTCAAGAGCAACTTCTTCTGTAACAATGCCTTCAGCATAAAGATTATAAAGAGACATGTTCATTGTAATCATGTTATTAAAAGAGCCTTTTTTAACTAAATCATAAACTTCTTCAAGATTATCTTTTTCAATAAAATCTTTAACAGTCGGGGTTACGACAAGAAGTTCAACAGCGGGACGGCGGCCAAAGGCGCCGTTAATCGGCACTAGACGTTGAGAAACTGTACCCCTAAGGATTGAAGCGATTTGAGCTCTAACATGAAGCCTGTCTGCCGGATCAAACATGTTAACAATTCTATTTACAGTCTGAACAGCATCGTTCGTGTGAATTGTTGCATAAACCAAATGTCCTGTTTCAGCAGCTTTCAGAGCACTTACAACTGTTTCGCGGTCTCTGATTTCTCCGATAAATATAACATCCGGATCTTGTCTTAAAGCGTATTTAACACCATCCGGGAATGATTTAGTATCAACGCCTATTTGACGCTGTGAAACAATACATTTTCTGTTATTA
This sequence comes from uncultured bacterium, assembly GCA_900554095.1. GTDB lineage: Bacteria > Cyanobacteriota > Vampirovibrionia > Gastranaerophilales > Gastranaerophilaceae > Scatenecus. Next base: position 2,042 of record USGC01000073.1, on the reverse strand, counting down.
AAAATAAATTCAACCGGATCTTCAATTGTTATAATATGCTTTGGATAGTTGATATTTATATAGTCAATTAAAGATGCAATTGTCGTTGACTTACCGCTTCCTGTAGGCCCGGTAATAAGCACTAAACCATTATTTAAAGTTGAAAACTGCTCAATTGCCTTTGGAAGATTTAATTCCGCGGGAGTTTTAATTTCATAAGGGATAGTTCTTATAACAAGTGAATACCTGCCTAACTGTCGGCTTAAGTTAACACGGAAACGCGCACAGCCAACAATTTCATAAGCAAAGTCAAGATCAAATAAAGAATCAAGATGTTCGTTACTTATAGTACCGGGCAATAGTGCACCGTAAGCTTCATCAAGATCAGTTTCTGTTAAAGGAGGCATGTTAATTTTTATAATTTTACCATCTTTACGTATTGCCGGGTGCTCGTTTACAGACAAATGCACGTCAGAAGCCCCTATTGCTACTGCTCGTTCTAAAAATGCAACTACATCAAAATTACTTTCCACTATTGTTCCTCTCAATTCTTATAAAAAGATTATATCATCTTTTTTGCTCTATGACAAGATTTTTTCTTTTGTAACAAGAATGTAACATTACCAAAACTTTTAGTCAATTTATTCTTGAAAAAATACTTTATATAGATGTAAGGGAAATCAAAAAGTTATATAAATTGGAAAAAGATAATCTCTATAATTAGGAAAAATAAAGAAAAAGTTTTTTATACTCTCTCTCTTAATATCCTCGTGTTTATTTAATGTTGCCTATTTGGGCAACTTTTTTTTTTATAAACTTTCTACTAAAAAGAGCCTAATGGCTCTTTTTTAATTAAACAGTTTGGGGTATTTCTGTATATGTTTCAAGATATCTAACCGCATAAACAGCCCCTACAGCTCCATCTGAGGCTGCTGTTATCACCTGTCTTAGCGGAGTTTTTCTAACATCACCAACTGCATATACACCATTTATCGAGGTTTTCATTGTCTCGTCAGTTATGATAAATCCGCTTGAATCTTGTTCAACTTGTCCTGATAAACATTCAATATTCGGAACCATGCCAATGTATGGGAAAACTCCATTAACTTGTAAATTCGCACGTTCTCCGGATTTTACATTCTCCAAAACTGCCGTGTGCACAAGGTCTTCACCTTGAATTTCTTTTACAACACTGTCCCAGATAAATTCTATTTTTTCATTTTTGAACGCACGTTCTTGAACTATTTTATCAGCACGAAGTTCATTGCGTCTATGGATTACATAAACTTTTTTAGCGAATTTTGTTAAATACATAGCTTCTTCGACTGCCGCATTACCGCCGCCAACGACAGCTACGACTTTATCTTTATAAAACGCACCATCGCATACTGCGCAATAGCTGACGCCGCGGCCCACAAATTCTTTTTCGCCGGGAACATTAAGCTTCATAGGCTGCGCACCGCATGCTATAATTACGGTTTTTGCAATAAATTCAGCTTCTTTCGTCTTTATAACTTTTGGATTAGATTTCAAATCAACACTTTCAATCTCTTGCATAGGAAATTTTTGGACACCGAACTTGTCGGCGTGTTCTTCAAACTTTTCCATCAAATCATACCCGCCTATAATCGGAAACCCAGGATAATTTTCCAATTCCAGATAATTTGAAGGCTGACCGCCCATCATAGAAGTATCAATTACCGCTGTAGAAACAGCCCCGCGACTTGCATAAATCGCTGCTGAAAGCCCTGCCGGGCCGCCACCTAAAATTACCGTATCAAATTCATATCTCTGCATACTTAATCCTCATTTTTCTAATACACTCGCACCAGATATCTTTTTGCCTGTAAGAGCATAGAAAGCATGCTCTGTTTTAATCACAGAACCATCGATATCAGATAATGTTGAAAATTCAATAGTATTAACGCCAACAAAAGTATCCTCACTCAAATTGATTTCTACCGTATCCGTAAGCTTTTTATTATCAGTAACACTCTCTTTTGTAAATTTTACTACAGATCCTCTAACTTCATTTACTGATAAATTTGCGTTTGCTCCGGTAA
>USGC01000072.1 GCA_900554095.1 uncultured bacterium | reverse complement strand
CATACAATTCTGGTCGGTGACACCATCAGCGGCTCGACAGCTGCCGATTACCGGTTTCCCAACCTTTTGGAAGCCGTCCGATTTATTTTAACACGAAAGGAAAACAATGACTAAAAATGTATTGATCACTGGAATTACTGGATTTGCAGGAAGCCATCTAATGGATCATATCCTCAAAAATACAGACTATAAAGTATTTGGATTAAAAAGAATGAATTCAAGTTTGAAAAACGTTCAGCATGCCTTGGATAAAATTCATTTGATAGATGGGGATTTGCTTGACGAAACCAGCTTGATAAATGCACTTAATATAGCTAAGCCAGACCAAATTTATCATCTGGGAGCCTTGAGCTGGGTTACCCCTTCTTGGAATATGCCTGCCGTCTATATGCAAACAAATGCAATTGGAACCATAAATCTTTTTGAAGCGATGCGAATAACAAACTGTAAAGCTAGAGTTTTAACCAGCGCAACGCCTGAAGAATTCGGTGACGTTCCCGCAGATATGATTCCAATAACAGAAACCACTCGTATTCATCCAATCAATCCATATGCAGCAAGTAAAGCTGCCCAAGATATGGTTTGTATGACATATTATGCCAGTTATAAAATGGACATTGTCAGAACCCGTGCTTTTAATCATGAAGGACCGCGTCGTAATGTTCATGGCGCAATAGCATCTTTTGCATATCAAATTGCATGCATTGAAGCCGGCTTACAAGAACCGGTCATTAAAGTCGGAAATCTTTCTGCTACCCGCAACTTTACAGATATCCGCGATACTGTAAACGCCTATTTTCTGGCAATGGAAAAAGGTGAGGCGGGAGAACTTTACTTAATCGGTACTGATCAGATTTATACAATGGAAGAGCTGTTGCACAAACTGATTAATCATTCACCTGCCAAAGACAAAATCAAAATTGAAGTTGATCCTGCCCGCGTACGCCCGACCGAACTAATGACTTTCATTGGAAATTATTCAAAATTCAAAAGCCAAACAGGGTGGAATATCAGATACAAAATTGATGAAACACTCGAAACTGTTCTGAACTACTGGCGTAATGAAGTAGCTAAAAAGGAAATGAGGTAAACAACATCATGAAAATTCTTGTAACCGGAGCCAACGGCTTTATTGGCAGAAATATTAAAAGTATTCTGCCTCAAGAAGCGGAAGTTATCGGAATTGGACATTCAGATAACCCGTTGCCTATGGCCAACTATAAAAAAATTGACGTCCTTGATGCAACGGCTGTTGAAGAACTATTCCGAGAATACCGTTTTGATAAAGTCATTCACTTGGCTGCGGTTACATTTCATGATGATATTGTCAACCGTAAAAAATATTCTCTGGACACCAGCTTGAGAGGCACGGAAAACATAATCTCTGCATTCAACCGATATTGCAGCGAAGGAACATTTCTTTATTCCTCGACAGGAAAAGTTTACGGAGGAGGAAAAACACAGCCGATTGATGAAAATACGCCGGCTAATCCGATGAATACACTGGGAAAATTAAAAAGGATGACTGAAGAACTGATTGAATATTATGCCAATGATAATCCAGGACATAAATTCAGTATTCTCCGAATGTTCAATATTTATGGCTGGCAGCAACGTCCGACATTTGTCATCCCTTATATAATGCAACAGCTAAAAGAGGGAAATACCTTAACGTTAGGAAACATTGATGACGCCCGCGACTACATCAACATACGTGATTTAACAAATTGTATTTCAATGGTTTTATTTGGTGATAAGCAACAAATAAAACAGCTCGATATCTATAATGTTGGTAGTGGAAACGCCTACAGCGTCCGTGATATTTTGGAAATTATCAGCAGATTGACCGGAAGGCAACTTGAAATAAAAATAGATTCCAATCGGCTCAGACATGATGAGACGTCTATTGAATACGCCGATATTTCCAAAATAAAAAAGACCTTTGGTTGGAACCCGCAAATCTCTCTTGAACAGGGAATTCGGGAAATTCTGTTAAAAGAAAATTTGTTAAAAGAGGTTGCCTGATGATTATAGCACGAACCCCGTTTCGCATAAGTTTTGCCGGAGGCGGCAGCGATTTGGCCAATTATTATGAAAAATTCGGCGGCGCTGTTATCAGCACGGCCATTGACAAATACATTTACCTGTCAATGCACCCGTATTTTTTCAAAGACGGCTATTTTCTTAAATATTCGCAGGTTGAAGACGTTCATGACATTAACGACATAAAACATCGCATTATCAAAGAGGTGTTTAAACTCTATAACGTCCGTGGCGTCGATTTTAACTCCAGCGCCGATATTCCTTCCGGCACGGGACTGGCGTCATCTTCGGCATTCACTGCCGGGCTGATAAACCTCTGCAATGCCTACAACGAAACCTATATGAACAAAGAAGACATTGCCGAGCAGGCCTGCCATGTGGAAATTGACCTGCTGGGAGAACCGATTGGCAAGCAGGACCAGTATGCCTGCGCTTGCGGCGGGCTGAATTTCATTACTTTTGAAACCAGCGGCAAGGTTAATGTTGAAAAGGTTTTCCTCACCACGGCGGGGTACAAACGGTTGGAGAACAATCTCCTGATGTTTTACACCGGCCAAACCCGTGCTGCCGGAGATATTTTGAAAGAGCAGAAAAAGAACACGACCGACGACCGGAAGAAAATCGAAAATCTGCATAAAATGGTCAGGCTGGCCTATACGCTGAAGGAAGAACTCCTGCATAATAATATTGATGCGATGGGAGACATTCTTCATCAGGGCTGGATGTATAAAAAAGAACTCGCCGGCGGTATCTCCAACGAGTTGATCAACCGGTATTATGACCTCGCCATGCAAAACGGCGCTTCCGGCGGCAAACTGCTTGGGGCTGGAGGAGGGGGCTTTCTGCTCTTTTACGTCAAAGAAGAAAATCACGAACGTGTCCGCCATGCCTTGCGTGACCTCAAAGAACTCAAATTCAAATTTGACAATAAAGGCACCACTATCATTCATTACAACAAACACTCACTGAGAGGGGAATTTTAGTCATGAAACACGATTTCACCAACGATATATCTTGCTATCTGGCTCGTTTGCAGGCAACCATCGGCAAACTGGATAAAAACGAAATCAATACCTTTATCAATCTGTTGATTGAAGCCCGTGACCAGGACAGACAAATTTTCATAATGGGAAACGGCGGCAGCGCCGCAACGGCTTCACACTATTGCTGCGATTTTAACAAAGGCGCCAGCTACGGCTACGACAAACGTTTCAAATTTATTTGCCTGAACGACAATGTTGCCGGAATGATGGCTTACGCCAATGACGTCAGCTATGATGACGTGTTTGTCGAACAGCTGAAAAACTTTTACCAAAACGGTGACGTCGTTATCGGCATTTCCGGCAGCGGCAACTCTAAAAATGTTTTAAAAGCCATTGAATACGCCAATGCCAACGGCGGCCTCACCATCGGACTGACCGGCTTTGACGGCGGAAAACTCCGCCAAATGGCAAAATATTCCGTCAATATGAACATTGATGATATGCAGATAAGTGAAGACCTGCACATGATGCTTGACCACCTGTCAATGAAAGTCATCACCAATAATATGATTTCCGAAACCCTAGCCGAAGCTGAATAATATAACAACAAACAGGTCATATAAGAATGAATAAATTTTGCAAAATATTAATTTCATATCACCAACCAGCTCCATTATTAAATGATGATATTTTTATTCCAATACAAACTGGACGTTCAGAATATATAAAAAATTATCAAGAGAATAAAATACCCGAACAAGAATATAAATGGATGATGGACAACACAACAGGTGATGATACTGGAGAAAATATTTCTCAGTTAGGATCAAAATTATGTGAATTCACAACTATTTATTGGGCATGGAAAAATTACAATAAACTTGGTAATCCCGATTATATCGGATTTATGCATTATCGCAGACATTTTATTTTTAAAGATATAAAGGAATTTCCGAATAATTATAAAAATGTTACAGTTAGTTTTGAACATATTGATAATACATACTTTTCAAAAATAGGTTATTCAAAACAGTTACTCAAAAACATCTTACAAAAAAATAATCTCATTACAATAAATACCGTAGATGACGGTATGACAATTTATGAACATCATAAAAAATACCATAATGTAGAGGAAATAGACTATTGCCTTAACTTAATTGAAAATGAATACCCTGAAATATATCCTTATGCAATGGAATACATAAACCAAAACAATGGTTATTATTGCAATATGTTTATTATGAAAAGAGAAGATTTTTTCAAATATTGTAAATTTTTATTCAATATAGCATTCAAATTTATAAATCACACAGATTACCGTTATTACTCGGCAATTGACGCAAGAACATTTGTTTTGGAAAAAATAACCGGAATTTTTTTATATTATCTTTCAAAACAAAATAACATAAGAATAAAAACATTTCCCATTTCTTATATAGAAAATACAAATATAATTTTTCCCATTATGGAGACATTTAAACAAAACAATATCCCTGTAATATTTACTGGAGATGATGACTACATAAAATATACGGGAGTTGCCATTAACTCATTAATAGAACATGCTTCATCTAATAATAATTATGATATTTATATAATATCCGCAAAAATATCTGCAGCAGACAAAGATAAAATACTATATATGGCAAAAGGTAAGCCTAATATATCTATCAAATTCATTGATTTTAATAAATATAAAAATATGTGGAACGTAAATACATCTTTGATTTACGACAACAGTCGTTTCTCTGGAGGAACCTTTTATCGCCTATGGATTCCCAAAATTTTTGACCATTTTGATAAAATACTTTATTTAGATTCAGATATTATAATTAACAAAGACATATCTGAATTATATAATGAAGATATCTCAAATTATTTAGTAGGAGGAACATACGATATAGAATTGATAAGATTAATTTACAAAGAAAATCCTCAATCTACAAGTTTAATTAACTATCTAAAAACACACCAATTTAACAATCCGTATGCATATACCCAAGCAGGAGTTCTCCTTTTTAATATAAAAGAGATGAATAAATTTAAATTTTTTGAAAAAAGTTTTAATCTTCTTTGTGAAAAAGGTCCTTTATTTAACAAAGATCAGGATGTTATTAATTTTATTTGCAGAAACAAAATAAAATATTTTAGCTTAAAGTGGAATGTAGAATGGCATTCAACATTTTTCAACGAAAACCTCAAAAAAACATTACCTGCTCAATTTTATACTTCATATATGGATTCCAGAAAAGATCCCTACATTCTACATTATTCAAGTATCTGGAAACCATGGAAAGAACCAGAAAGAGAATTATCTCAATATTTTTGGGAATATGCAAAAAAATCCCCTTTTTATGAAATAATACTTTATGAAAATTTCAAAAATTCCAACATGTTAAACACGACAGAAAATGAAATATCATACATAAAGAATGAAGTTCTGGGAATTTTGTATAATTGGCATAATTATACAAGAAACAAATTTAGATATTTCAAATATAAATTACTGTCTAAAATAATGATAGGAGACCAAAGAGAAAAATATAAAAACAAAAGAAAAAAATATAAATCTCTCATAAAAATAACTAAAAACATACTAAAAAAATAATAACCGATGAAGCTCTCCGTTATTATTCCCGTTTACAACACGGCGGCGTATTTGCGCAGATGCCTGGATTCTGTCATAAATCAGACAATGCGGGATATTGAAATTATTCTGGCTTCAGACGGCCCCGAAGACTGCGATGCCATTTGTCGGGAATATGCCGCCGAAGACAGCCGGATTAAGCTTATTGAACGCCCGGGGAGCTATGGAGCAGCTGTCAACCGGGGAATAGAGCAGGCTCAGAGCGATTTCATCGGTATTGTCGAAGCTGACGACTGGATTGCTCCGCACATGTATGAAAAACTTTATCAGACAGCTTGTGAAACAAAGGCCGATGTTGTTAAAGCGTCGTTTTATTTCAGTTATGGCAATGACATCAACACAAAAGCACCGGACTTTCAAAATCCGCATAAAATCTGCAGCATCCGCGATTATCCTGCTTTTTTGAGCTATCAGGCTTCAATCTGGAGCGCAATTTATAAGAAATCTTTTTTGCAAAAACAAAATATTGTTCTCCCGGAACAGCGCCTGTCTTTCGTAGATTCCCCGTTTCACATGGAAACGTTTCTTAAAGCAGCGCGCTACGCCTTCATTAACGAGCCGTTATATTATTACTATCAGGATAACCCCGGACAGTCTGTTAAAGATGACCGTCATGTCACCGACATCATTGCCACCAATGATTTTTTCCTCTCCCGGCTGGATAAAACATCACGGGAAAATTATAAGCCCTGGATTATTCAGGCTGTTATCGACCACCTTTTCTGGAATTTTAAAAGATTAAGCCAAAACAAAGCAAAAAACGTTTTTCTGCAAGCAGCGTCGCAATACATCAGAAAGCTGAATTTAAAGGAAAAGGATTTGACGCGGCTGGATTCATACCAATTGATTTTTTTGCATGGGCTCCGGCAAAACCTGTCTGCAAAGCAAATCAGTCAAAAGCTGATAGAAAAAGTCCGCTGGATAAAGCTTTGCGGCATTTTGCCTCTGGTTAAGATAAAAGAGCAGTCTTTGTCTTCCCGTGCTTTGCTGGGAGGAATTCTCCCGTTATATAAAATTACCCGCAAACAGCATAAAACGATTATTAAACTGTTTAACTTCATTCCCATCTGTAAAAAAGGATAAGCTCATGAAACTGACAATTCTCGGCGGCGGCCTGTCCGCCATCTCTTTAGCCTGCTTCCTGCAAAATCGGGAAGATATTGCCGAAATCAATATTCTGGAAAAGGAAGACCGGGCAGGGGGCCTGTGCCGGACTTTTGAAACCAACGGCATTGAATATGACGTCGGCCCGCATATTATTTTCTCCAAAGACAAAGAGATATTAGATTTTATGAACGGCCTGCTGGAAGACAATATTGCCCAAATTCGCCGTTCCAACCGCATTTTGCATCAAAAACGCTTTGTGCAGTATCCGTTTGAAAACGACCTGTCCAAACTGCCGGAACAGGACAAAAACTACTGCGTCAATGCTTTTCTGCATAACCCCTATGAAAACTATGATGCTCAAAATATGCTGCAATTTTTTCTTAAAACCTTTGGCGAAGGCATAACCAACACCTATCTGCGCCCTTATAACGAAAAAATCTGGAAATATGATCCCAGCTTTATGGATACGCAGATGGTTGACCGTATTCCCAAGCCACCCAAAGAAGACATTCTGCGCAGTGCTGCCGGCGAAACCGTCGAAGGCTACCTGCACCAGCTTTATTTTACTTATCCGCAACAAGGCGGAACGGAAGCATTGGTTAAAGCTTTGATAAAAAGATTGTCCCCAAAAGTCAAAATTCATACCGGGACTGAAGTTCTTTCCGTTAAAAAACAGCAGGATATCTTCATTATTGAAACAACCAAGGGAAGTTTTTCATCTGAACGTCTGGTTTCAACCATGCCGGTTAATCTTTTGGCCAAACAGTATGAAAATACGCCGGAAGACATCAGAAAAACGGCCGAAGAACTGAAATATAATTCAATTGTTATCGCTGTTGTCAATGTCAAACCCGATGTGGCCAAAGATAATTTTGCCTTTATGATTGCCGACAAGGAAGTCAAATTTCACCGTCTGTCAAAACTTGACTTCCTCGGCAGCCATTACCATAAGGAAAATTCCGTCAGTTATATGCTGGAAATCACTTACCGTAAAAACGACCTGACCGATTTGGCCTCTGATGAAGAAATAATGCAACAAGTTATTGACGGTTTGCAAAAAATCGGCTTTATTTCCTCTCAGGAAGATGTTAATTTCACCGACCTGAAACGTTTTGAATACGCTTATGTCATTTATGATCTTAACCATCGCCGCAATATGGATAAATTGAAAGACTATTTCAAAGGAGAAGGAATAAATTTGAACGGACGTTTCGGCTCTTTCGAATATTTGAATATGGATGCGGTTATCAAACAGTCTAAACAACTGGCCGATAACTTCTGACAAAAGGAGAAAGTATGCCCCGATAC
>USGC01000071.1 GCA_900554095.1 uncultured bacterium | reverse complement strand
GAAAACAGCTTCCGCCGTAGCCTAAGCCCGGGAATAAAAATTGAGAGCCAATCCTTTTATCCGAACACATGCCAATACGAACCATCTCAGCATCAGCGCCGACTTTTTCACAAATATTGGCTATTTCATTGGCGTATGAAATTTTTACGGCCAAAAACGAATTTGCTGCATATTTTGTCATTTCAGCAGATTTGACATCCATTATTATTACAGGGTTTCCCGTACGCAGAAACGGAGAATAAAGTTCCTGCATAATTTCTGTAGCTTTTTGCGAATTTGAGCCAATAACTACTCTGTCAGGCTTCAAGAAATCTTCAACAGCAGCGCCTTGTTTTAGAAACTCCGGATTTGAAACAACATCAAAATCATGGTTTGTATGCTTTTTGATTATTTCAGTAACTTTTTCGGCTGTACCGACAGGAACGGTTGATTTGTCTACAATAACTTTGTAACCATTTATTGATTTACCTATGCTTTCGGCAACGTTCATTACATATTGTAAATCAGCAGAACCGTCTTCGCTTTGCGGGGTTCCGACGGCAATGAAACATACAAGAGATTTTTCAACGGCAGATTTCAAATCGGACGTAAATTTAAGCCGATTTTCATTAACGTTTGCCTTTATAAGTTCCTCCAATCCCGGCTCATAAATAGGGATGATACCTTGTTCAATTAAAGCAAGTTTATTTGTGTCGTTGTCAACGCAAATAACATTGTTTCCCATTTCGGCTAAACAGGTGCCCGCCACTAATCCTACATATCCGGTTCCGATTACGCAAATCTGCATTCTTTTATTCTCCTATCAGTATTCTACGCTTATAATTCTTTAATTCATTAAGATTAAAACTTCGTTTTTCTCCGTGTGAAAGTTTAAATTTTAATATTTTGAAAAGCAACTTTGTAAAATAATTGTTTTTATCTTCTTTAATTCTGGCAAGACGTTTTTTGTTAATCTCGGCAGTTTTTGAAAATATTTCTAAAAAGTATTCATCGTAATGCTTTTTAAAATAATCATAAATTACTCTATAATCATGCTCACTCAAACTGTATTTCCAGTATACCAGCAAAAGATTGAATATATCAAACAAATTATCTTTTATATCTTTATCCAAAACAACGGCGCCGATATTTGGGAAAGGTGTAAATTCACTGTCAAATTCAGCAGGGAGAAGCTTCTGCCCTTTTAATACACTGATCAACTGAACATTACAATCACTCCACTGCTGTTCAATCATTGACAAATGAAGCGCTATATCATGCAATACAATAACTGCCCCGCTTTTCAGATAAGGCAGCACCATCAAAAAGTCAAGAATTTCACCGGGCTGAACGTGCATTGTATCAATTAAGCAAAAATCAATATCCAAACCTATTTTTTCAATGAATTCCGCGGTTACGCCTCCGGTATGAAGTCTCCAAGGGGTTTTAAAATTATTCTTTATACCAAGTGCGAAAAATCCGGTTTGTTTTGAATTGTCGCGGTAATATTTTTCAGAATAGTCAACAGAATAAAACTCCGCATTATCAACATGTTCAAGCGCATTCAAAATAACAGCGGAAGAAGCTCCTGCCGCTACACCGATTTCAAGCACTTTCTGAGGCTTGTACTTCAAAATCAGCCCTGTCAGAAAAACTCTTTCTTCTTCATTCATTTCAGAAATTTCTTTTATTGCGTCGGGCAACTTTTTTAAAATATCTTTTTCACAAGCTTCCGGAATTATAAAGTCCAATCTTCTATCCCCATAATTCATTTACTATAAAATAATATTACAAAAACTGTATTTTGTAAATTTATAATATTTATGTGATAATTTAAGGCATGGGATATAGAAGTTAAAAGGGATGAATTATGGATTACAAACTAAAAGATACAACCTCTAAGGATGCTTTTAAATACGGTTATTTGCTAAAAAAAATATTTCCTTACATGAAACCGGTCATGGGCAGAATTCTTTTGAATGTAATTATTGCTGTGCCGCTGGGGCTTTTGGACGGCGTTGTAACCCTTTCTTTAAAACCATATTTGGATTATGTTGTGAACGGGAATTCAGAACACACCTGGACGTATTTTGGCATAACCGTTTATTCACAACAGTTTCTCGCAATGATAATCCCTTTTGGTATAGTTACCTTTGCACTTGTTCAGGGATTGTTGAAGTATTTGAGCAACTATCTTACCGACTGGACAGGAAACAAAATGTCTAATGCATTAAAAGTTAATCTGTTTAAGAAGTTAACAGCCTTAGACCCTCAGTTTTATGACGTTAATTCATCAGGTATTGTATTAACAAGGTTTTTGACAGATCCGGACACTGCAACAAAAACTTTAATTGATAGTATAAAATCCTTTATCACAACTGTATTCGGCTTAGTGGGGCTGGTTGGGGTTCTGTTATACAACTCCTGGCAGCTCGCCGTAATAGGTGTTGTTGTAATGGGTATAGCAATTACTCCTGTTACTTTTATAAGAAAGAAAATTAAAAAAGTATCTAACGCAAACATGGTTGTCGGCGGCAACATGGCAACAAATTTTAACGAAACTTTTGCAGGCAACAAGATAATGACAGCATACAATTTGCAGGATATGCAAAATGAAAAATTTGAAAAGCAGATTAATGAACAATTCCATCTCGCAATGGTTTTGACAAAACGCGTTGGCTGGATGTCTCCGATAATGTATTTTGTATGCTCAATAGGAATTGCTCTTGTCATGGCTTACGGAAACCACTTAATCCTGTCAGGTCAAATGACAGCCGGAAGTTTTGCATCTTTCGTGGCTTCGCTGCTATTGCTTTATAAGCCGACAAAAACTTTAGGTATAAATCTTACACAGCTTCAAAATACCTTCGTTGCAATGAGCAGAACTTTTGAACTCTTTGATATTCAACCGCAAATTCAATCACCTGAAAATCCGCTACAAATGAATTCTTTAGAAAATTCAATTGAGTTTAGAAACGTGTATTTTGAATATGAAGAAAATACCCCAATTTTAAAGAATTTCAGTTTATCTGTCAGAAAAAATGAAACAATTGCTCTTGTCGGTAATTCTGGCGGCGGTAAAAGTACAGTAGTAAGTCTTTTGCCAAGATTTTATGATGTTAAAAGCGGCTCTATTGAATTTGACGGGACTGACATTAGAAAGTTTGATTTGAAATCATTGAGAAGTAATATTTCATTTGTTTTCCAGGATAATTTCTTATTTTCAGGCTCTATAAAAGAAAACATTTTAATGGGTAACGAAAGTGCAACAGATGAGCAGCTTGAAAATGTTATTAAATTGGCTCATCTTGACGAATTCATCGACAGTCTTGAAAACGGTCTTGATACCCCTGTAGGCGAAAGAGGCTCGACGCTTTCCGGCGGTCAAAGACAGCGTGTCGCAATTGCACGCGCTATGCTTAAAGATGCACCTATTGTTATTTTAGACGAAGCAACTTCCGCACTTGATAACAAATCTGAAGCTATTGTTCAAAAAGCTTTAGATAATTTAATGCACCAAAAAACAGTTTTCGTAATTGCTCACAGATTGTCAACCATCAAAAATGCCGATAGAATTGCAGTTGTCAATGAAGGAGAATTAGCAGAACTCGGTACACACGATCAGTTAATGAGCATTGAAGATGGCATTTACAAAAATCTTTATCAAATGCAGTTCCAAAACCAGGAAAATAACACGGCAGAGGAGATTACAGCATGACAATTGAAGTAAAACCTTTAAATGCAATATATTACAACCAGTCAAAAGTTGATATAAAAGACGTTATCGCGCCACCCTATGACGTAATTTCCGAAAAGTACCGCGACAAGCTTTATGAGCGTTCACTATATAACATTACAAGGCTAATCTTATCAAAAGCGCCCAACCCTTACGAAGACGCGGCTCAAAGTTTTGAAAAATGGAAAAATAAGGAAATTTTAATCAAATCATCAAAACCCGTTATATTTTATTTGGTGCAAAAATACAAGCACAACGGTAAAGAAATTACGCGCAAAGGTTTTATTGCTCGCAACAAAATTGAGGATTTTGCATCAAAAAATATTCTGCCGCATGAATTCACAATGAGCGGGCCAAAAGAAGATCGGCTGAATTTAACCAAAGCCTGCAAAGCTAATTTTTCACAAATTTTCATGGTTTACTCTGATCCGCAAAAACAAATTGAAAATGCTGTTGATTTAACCGCTGAGCCGTTCATTGACGTTACAGACGACAACGGTGTTCAAAATATAGTTTACTTAATTGACGATGAAAAAACAATTGAGCTTATAAAAAACGTCATGAAAGATAAAACGTTACTCATTGCTGACGGCCACCACCGTTATGAAACAGCATTAAACTATAGAAACTTTCTAGGCCAAAACGCTCAAGATGCAAATTATGTTATGAGCTATTTTACAAACCTTGATGATGATTTGCTGATTTATCCGACCCATAGAATTATTACGAAATGGATTGAGCCGTATGTTCTTTTAGAAACTGTAAAAAAATATTTTGATGTTAAAGATTACACCTTTACGGGAGCAAACAAAAATGAAGTTAAGGCAGAATTTTTAAAAGCAATAGAAAACGCCGCCAAAGAAAAAATTTCAATGGGACTTTACATGAAAAATGTAAACAAGTTTTATCTTCTCACACTTAGAGAAAATGTTGACAGCATTTTAGATAAATACAATGTCGCAGATGTTTTAAGGACGCTTGACTTAACCGTACTTCACAAAGTAATTTTGACAGAAGGTCTCGGTTTTACAGAAGAACAGCAAATGGCGCAAGACGGCATAAAATATATTAAAATCGAAAATGAAGCGTTTGATATGATTGACTTGGGCAAAGCAGAAGCCTCATTCATTATGGCATACCCGAAAATCGAAGATATAAAACGGATTTCAGAAGCCGGCTATCGCATGCCGCAAAAATCAACTTATTTTTATCCTAAGCTGCTTTCCGGAATTGCAATAAATCCATTAGCTTAACATTCGTTAAAATAAGGCAATTTTAGAAGATCAAAATACTTTATATAAGTATCACGAGATAAGACGGGATAATTATGTTTGAATTCGGTATGAATATTAATCCATATTTAAGCCTTCCGCAGAGTTTGCCAAATCCATTCTTCGGAAGTATGGGAATGGATTTTTACCCGAGCAGCTCTTTGTTTACAATGAACCCGTTTGCGAATTACAGTCTAATGCCGCCTCCTTCACTAAACCTGATGGATTATAATATAAATACAAGTTTTATGTATAATAGGATGCTTACCCCGCCGTCTTTGGATTCTTTGTTTTCAGCCATGCCTGCAACGGTAACAAAACCCCAAACAACCGCGGCGCTGCCAAGTCCTGAAAAATTAAATCAAAAATATGCAAAAGCTTTTAGCACAAAAACAGATTACGAATCTATTAGCAAATTTTACAATGCCCAAAAAGGTCAAAACCTTTCACAAAGAGCATTGTCTGACGCAAATTCAAATTCACTTGGACGCTGTGCCGCTTATGTTAAAGATGCGATTGCCAACTGCAATATGGGAAGCTACGAACAAGGCCACGGATATCAAGTAGCAGGAATTTTAAAAAATAACAAAAATTTTAAAGAAATTAACGTTGCGCCAAATGACTTAAATAAACTGCCGGCCGGATGCGTTATTGTATACAACAAAGGTGCTGCCGGATACAGCAGCCAATACGGACATGTCGAAATAACCCTTGGCAACGGAAACGCAGCAAGCGATTTTGTCAATCACAACATTCGTCCATCAGAGGATGTTACGGTTTTTATACCGGTTTAAGCCTTGAAGAATATATGAAACACGAACACGCAATTCTGAAATTGTTCCATCATTTTCAATGCATTCATCCGCAAGAATAAGTTTTTCAACCTGAGACATTTGAGAGTTAATCTTAACAGAAGCATACTCATCATCCAATCGGTCGCGTTTAACTAGTCGTTTATAACGAACCATATCTTCTGCAAAGACTAAAAGCACTTTATCAAACAGATCTTCCATGTGAGCTTCGTACAAAAGAGGGACTGAGACAAAAACAAGTTTTTCATCTTTGTGCGCCTCAAAAAACTCATTAATTCTAACCCTGATAAGCGGGTGAAGAATACTCTCAAGCTTACGCATTAATACTTTGTCATGAAAAACAATCCGCCCCAGTTTATGCCGCGAAATATCGCCGTCTTCTTGAATATCAAACTCTTTAAAAGCAGCAATGACCTCCTTGTTATGCGATAAAAGTTCATGTGAAACGTCATCTGCATCCAATACTGAGTATCCTTTTTCTTTTAATATTTTTTCTACAGCAGTTTTCCCGGCGGCAATATTGCCTGTAATACCAATTCTAAGCATTTTTTTGTATCCTGTTTAAAAAATTTCTCAAATCTTTAATTTGACGCGGCTTAATCGGCTTAAATTCACCGCGCTTTAACCCATCTAAATTTATTGTTGCATGCTGAATACGCTTCAAAGTTTTGACCTCAAAGCCAAAGTATTCAAACATTCTTCTAATTTGTCTATTCATTCCCTGGTACAATGTAATTTGCATAAAGGTATGTTTTTTATCAGCTTCCAGAACAGATATATCAGCATAAGCTTTTTTACCCGGTTCCAATTCTATTCCAGCAGCCATCTGCTCAAGCTGGTGAGGATGCACCACCGCTTCAACGGATACCAAATAAACTTTTGGTACTTTTACTGAAGGGTGTGTCAATTCATTTATCAATTCTCCGTCATTTGTCAATATCAAAAGGCCTGTTGAATCCTTATCAAGTCGTCCAACCGGCTTTAATTTATACATTGATTCCGGCAGCAAATCGTAAATTGTTTTGCGAGCTTTCTCATCTTCACACGTCGTAATATATCCCGCCGGCTTGAAAAACCTGTAATACTCATGTTTTAACGGATGGATCGACTTTTTATTTACAAAAACTTTGTCTTTAGAATCTACAATATAGCCAAGTTCTGTAATTTTCTTACCATTCACAGAGACTTCGCCATTTTCTATAAGTTCATCTGCCTTACGCCTGGAACAAAGGCCGGATGCCGCAATATATTTATTTAAACGCATGCCGGGCATTTGACCTCCTGTGAAAAGACATCAGCAAGAATATTTGGCATACGGCGGTATAATTTTCCCGCATTGCTGATTGCAACAACTTCAACCTCAGCTTCGACAAAAATCTTTCCGGTATCTTTTGAAGATATTGTCTGATTGAATGTAACTGAAAGGCCATTGAATTTTATGATTTTGGTTTTAATAATCATAATATCATTCAACCTAGCTGATGATTTGTATTTAACATTCAAATTTACAACAGGTAGAACAATATCATTTTTTTCTAATTCAATTAAGTTGTGTCCGGCAAGTTCACACCAGTAAACCCGGCCCATTTCCAGCCATCTCAGATAAGAACCGTGCCATACAACGCCGTAAGCATCAGTATCAGAATAAAAAACTTTTTGTTCAAATTGACATTCACCAATTATTTCCATAAAAAGATTATAACACATTAACCAGAATAAAGAAAGGACTTAACACAATGAAATACGAATGCAATATTTGCGCATACATTTATGACGAAGAAAAAGAAGGGACTAAATTTGATGATCTGCCGTCAGATTGGACTTGCCCGATATGCGGAGCCTCCAAAGATGAATTTAGAAAAATAGATTAACTTAATATTAATTAACAAATTAACAATTTTTAATTTTGTTCGTGCATTATAAAAGGTATGAACAGTGTCGGCAGTGTAAATTCTCAAAATTATAATTATTATAATTATTATAATTATTATAATTACTATAATTATCCGACTCAGCGCCGGTATTACAGACAAGAACCGTCAGAGCCGGATACGGCTAAGACTGTCACTTATGCCGGGATTTTACAGTTAATAGTTCTTGGCTTGCAAAAAGCTTCTGATTGGTGCGGCCAAAAGCTTATGCAAGGCAATGAATTCACCACTGAAAAAAACGTAAAACAAATCGCAGATTACATGAAAAATCATAACAATCTCGATGTTACTATTGACTATTTAGATAAAAACAATATAAAACGCTATCCAAATGCTTTACAAAAAGAGCTTGAAGTCGTTGCAAGAGGCGAAAATGCTTTTTATACCGATCAATTAAAACTCGCAGTTGCGCCCAAAAGTAAACCTTCACTGATTTTGCACGAGCTGGGACATGCCATCAATGCTCAGACAAAGAAAGCTTTTAAATATTTACAAAAATCAAGACACGTTGCACTTGCGACCATACCAATGGCAACAGTAACAGCAGCAGGGATGTTTAAACGCGAAGACGGCAAGCCCAATTTCTTTGAACTAAACGCACTTTCAATAGGTTTTTTAGCTTACCTG
>USGC01000070.1 GCA_900554095.1 uncultured bacterium | reverse complement strand
CGATTCCCTGTGATGCGTCAACTACCAGCACTGCGCCTTCGCATGCTGCAAGAGAGCGCGAAACTTCATATGAAAAATCCACATGGCCGGGGGTATCGATAAGATTAAGAATAAAATCTTTGCCGTTTTTGGCTTTGTAATTCATGCGTGCAGCGTTAAGTTTGATAGTAATTCCGCGTTCACGTTCAATATCCATGCTGTCGAGGATTTGCTCCTGCATATCGCGCTGGGCGACAGTACCTGTGAATTCCAAAAGTCTATCTGCCAGAGTAGATTTCCCGTGGTCGATGTGGGCAATGATACAAAAGTTTCTAACGTTTTCTCTATATTTCATAAACATATTATATGCGAAAAATCCCCAACATCAAGTCCATAGTGCCGCTGCTATAAATTAATAATAAATCCAAAAATATTGACATGAGAAAAATTAAAATTATAATATTCATATGGGTAAGCCCAAAGCTTAACCTCCGCTCTTGAACGGACTACAAATCGAGTAATGGGAAAGGAGGTGCTGCAATGGTTATTAATACAGAAGAACTAGCAATAATCTTATTGATACTGCTAGTTCTAAAATAACCTCAAAGGGGCTTTTAATGGGGCAAGCGCTAACTTGCTCCGCCCTTTTCTTTATTATAACTCATTTTTTAAAAAATTCAACCCTTATTTATAATAAAAAAGGAGAAATTATGAAAAAGATTATTTTGATTTTGGCTGCACTTGTGTTTTTCACACCTTTGTCCGTCTTTGCACAAACAACCGTGGTGCGCGGGTATTTCAGAAAGGACGGAACTTACGTTTCACCTCATTTCAGAAACACTAACCCTTACAGGTCAAATACTTACAAACCCTACAAGCCAAAGTCATACAATTACGGAAATTACGGGACTTCCACAAATAAAAGAAAAAGAGGAAATTATTCCTATCAGTAGGCTTACGCCCGTGGGTGTGTTTCGTTGTAAACTTCTTTCAAATGCGCGGTCGAGACGTGAGTGTAGATTTGCGTATTTGAAATGCTTGCGTGTCCCAAAAGCTCCTGCACAACACGTAAATCAGCGCCGTTTTCTATTAAATGAGTTGCGAAACTGTGCCGGAAAACGTGCGGCGTAACTTTTTTAGGTAATTCAATTTTTTCAACAATGTCGTTAATAACGTTTCTTATGGTCTTTGTTTGAAGCCTGTATCCGGTGTTATTTATAAAAACCGGCGAGTTTTCGGTTGGGTCGTCGACCCTGTAGCCGCGCGGGATTAAGGAGCGGGCAGTGTCGATGTATCTTTCCAGATAGGTTTTTGCACGGTCTGTAACAAGGATTATGCGTTCTTTTGCACCTTTTCCGAAAACACGTATTTCGTTATTTGCAAGGTTTAAGTCGCCGAAGTTCAGGCCGGAAAGCTCTGATACACGCATTCCCGTCGCCCACAAAAGCTCCAAAATAGCACGGTTGCGATAACCCGACGGTGTTTCAATTTTTACATTATTTAAAATCTTTTCAACTTCATCGGGTGTAAGAAACTTTGGTAAGGATTTTGGGCGCTTTGGCGAGGTCAAATTCATTGCAGGATTGGAATCAACTTTTCTTTCCCGATACAAAAATTTGTAAAATGTTCGAATTGAAGCAATTTTTCTTGCAATTGTATTTTTTTTGTAATTAAATTTTTGTATAAAATGAAGGTATTCACGAACTTTAGAAAAGTTTACGCTTTCGCAGGACTCATCTCCCATCCACAGGATAAAGCCTAAAACATCCGAACAGTAAGCTTTTGCAGTATGTTCAGAAAAGTTTTTTTCTATCAAAATATACGATTTGAAATCCTCCAAATCCTGTTTTGAATTTGAATTTAAACCCATCATTTACCTTATTGATTTTTTCTATATAATATTATACAATAAGATTACAAAGATTTAGAATAGTTTACAAAGATTAAAAAAATACCTAAAGTAGGAGAAAAAATGGACTGCAAAAAAATTTTAATAGCTTCAATGATTTTCGCAAACATCCTATATTGCGGTCAAGCACAAGCTGCTATGCAGGCAAAAGTTGCAAAAGCTCAAAAGAATTACCCGCAAATTGAAAAATTGATTGAATACAATCACTATAGCGATGCTGACAAAATGATTCACGATTATCTGCAAAAAGATCCTAATAACCTTGAATTACAAGCACTAAGATGTATTTCTATGGCTAAACAGCACAAGCTTGCGCCGGCGCAGACAGAATTGGACAGACTTCTGGCTAAACATCCGAAAAATGCCCAACTTCACTATGCACAAGGGATTGTTTATTTGATGAGAACAACTTCATCTGACGTTACTTACATCAGAGATACTAAAAATTTAATCGAAAATGCAATCAAAGAATTTGTCGCAGCAGTTAATGCTGACAGCAATTACTATCAGGCATACAACGCAATGGGCGTTGCAACTTTGCGTTTAGGCAACAGAAAAGACGCTAAAGATTTATTTCAGGCTGCAATTCAAATTAACCCGCAATACGCAACAGCGTACGATAATATGGGTAATGTAAACCTGATTGAAGGAAATCTTACTGAAGCGGAAAACTATTTTAATAAATCTTTGAAACTGAATTCTCACAACCCGACAACAATGTATCACTTGGCTCAAGTTGCAGTCCGCCAGCGTGATTACAACAAAGCTTTGACTTGGTTAAACCACTCAATTCACATGCACCCGATGTCTTCACCGGCATTGACTTTGCAGGGCGAGTGCTACTTAATCCAAGGCAACCAAGCCGCAGCTATTAATTCATTCAAAAAAGCTGTTAATGTTAAACCTGAAAACAGCCGCCCTTACGTTAATCTCGCGAACATTTACGAAAAACGTGCTGATGAAGAGTTTGCTATGGAACAGCTCAAAACCGTCCTCGCTATCAATCCGAATTATACAGACGGAATTATGAGAGTTGCAGACATGTCATTGCACACAAGAAAATACGAGCAGGCTCTTGATTATTATTCAAGACTTCTCGACGACAGCCAATACGGCGAACGCGCGATTATCGGCCTTGCAAACACTTATTACGAAATGTCTAAAGACCACGGCGACAGCAACAACATGACAACTAACCGCGAAGTTTATCTGGCTTACGATTACATAAACAAAGCTATCGAAAGAACTCCGGATAATTTGGAACTTCACCTTGCAAAAATTAAACTTGCAAAGCTTATTCACCAGCTTCCATTGTCTAAAGACAGTTTGAATTATATTGTTCAAGCTTCAAGCAACAGCCTTATGGACAGTGTAATCAAGGGCGAAGCTTACCTTGCGCTTGGCCGCGAAAAAGACGCTGTTTATACGTTTGAAAATGCAATCAATTTTGCTGATGAAGTCCAAGACCAGCTTTATTTGGCGGAAATCCTTGTTCATAACAAGCAGTTTAGAACAGCGCGCGTTGCTTTGAAAAAAGCTCTGGCGCAAGACCCTAATAACATTATTGCTAAAAATGGCATTGCATACATTGACCTTTGTGAAACTAAATCAAAAGAATTCTTTGACGTTGCACAAAGACAGTATAAAGAACAGAATTACGCTTCTACTATTGAATATTGCAACCGTTCAATCGACTTCTATCACAATAGCGCCGCTATCGCTAAGTTGAAAGCAATGGCTTATGAAGCTGAAAAGAATTATCAAGGTGCAGTAAAATATTACAACCAGTACCTCTCATTCAGTCCTAACGCGGCTGACAGAGATACAATTATCAAAAAAATTAACAAGTTTAAAACCAAAATATAGAAATAAACTCTGCGCGCCGGTGTTATATATCGGCGCTTATTTTTTTTAAACTATGGAACCGAAATAAAATGCAAAAATTTGATATTCGTAAAACTTTTGAAATATTTTTTACAGAGCCTCTAAGTATTTTAAAACTAGGGCTTTTTCAGATTGTGAATATTGAAGGAAATATTTTTAGCGGCAAGTCTTCGGTTAATGTTGATTTTGTAAATGATAAAACGCAGATTACGGTTGTAAACAACGAAAGAATGTATAATTTGTTTCAGACAGTTCTTTTCAAACGCCGGCTGAAAGAACAGCATGAAAAAGCGGTGTCTTCAAAATGAGCAGTAATTTGAAATATTTACAAGCTAAATTTGTCATAAGCGCGGAAAAACTTTCGCAATGCCCGAATTTTGAGTTGCCGGAATATCCGCTTTTGGGGCGTTCAAACGTTGGTAAATCATCTTTTATAAACGGACTTGCCAATAACAAAAAACTTGCCAAAACCTCCAATACGCCGGGAAAAACAAGATTAATAAATTTCTTTAACTTTTCAGACAAGTTTACGATTGCGGACTTGCCGGGATATGGCTATGCAAAGGTTTCTAAAGAAGCCCAGAACAAGTGGCAAAAATATTTGGAAGAATATCTTCTCAAGCGCGAGCAGATTAAGTGCTTGGTGCAATTAATCGACGCAAGGCATGATGTCCAAAAAAACGATTTTCAAATGCGTGAATGGGTTGAGGCATACAATTTGCCAATAATAACAGTCTTAACAAAAGCGGATTATGTGCCAAAGACTAAGGTGTTAAATGTAGTTAAAAATGCTGAAAAACAGCTTGGCGGATTAGTTTTGCCTTTCAGCGCCGTTGATAATCGGTATAATGAAAAGATATTTGATTTCTTTTTGAGCAGTGAAGATTAAAAATAGCGAAGATTAAAAAAAAGAGCGGTTTGATGAGCCGCTCTAGCTATAAGTTATGTATTGAAAAAATTTTTGTTATTGAACAACTATTTTTTTAGGGCTTGTCATTTGGTTTAAAACCTGAATTGCCTTTTTCAATTGGACATCGTTTTTGTTTTTAATATCTTCTTCTTTTAACTCGACAACGATGTCAGGAGTAATTCCTTTTTTGTTAATATCAGTACCGTTTGGGGTAAGATATTTTTGAATAGTAATGTTCACGCCTGCTTCGTACGGAAGTTTGTTAATTTCTTGAACTAAACCTTTGCCGAAGGATTGTTCGCCTATAATGACGGCTCTATGGTTGTCTTTCATTGCACCTGAGAAGATTTCGCTTGCAGAGGCAGAACCTTTGTTAATAATCACAACGACAGGCTTGTTGGTAACGATACCGCGTGAAGCTTTTTGGGTTTCCTTGTAACCGTCGCGGTCAACAGTCGAAACTATTGTGCCGCCGTCCAGGAACATATCTGAAATATAAATAGCGTTTGATAAAAGTCCGCCGGGATTTGAACGAAGATCAATGATGAAGCCTTTTTTGTCATTGCCTTGCTCAAGGATGTTTCTAAATTCAGCAGCAGCGTTGCGGCTTATGAAGGATGAAAGTCTTATGTATGAAATATCTTCAGGAACTTTAACATCAAGCGGAGTTTTTTGAGAAATTGATTTTACTTCAATTTCAGCGCGTGTAATTGTGTATAATTTCGGCTGCTGGTCAGCGCGTTTTACAAGCAATTTAACTTGAGTTCCTTCTTTGCCTCTAATTTTGTCAGCGGCTTTGTCAACGGTAATTCCTTTAGTAGAAACGCCGTCGATTTCAAGGATTTCGTCATCAGCTAAAAGCCCTGCTTTTTCAGCCGGAGTGTCTTCGATTGGTGCAATAACCATGAGTTTGCCGTCTTTCACGCCGATTTGAATACCGATACCTTTCAGAGAACCCTTTATTGAAGAAGTTTCTTCAGCGAACTCTTTAGGGTCAAGAAATTTTGTGTAAGGGTCGTTCAAACTTGCAATCATGGTGTTAATTGCGACGTAAGCGTCTTCATTAGTTTGAATTTGTTTGTCGTACTTGTGGCGCCATTTTTCCCAATTTTGGGCATTGTTTGTTTGGTCAACAAATTTCGTATTAATCAACCTCCACACATTGTCGTACAAATCTGTAGGGGTATATGCAAAAACGTTATCCTTTATAATCCAGCCAAAAAGGATTACGAATGCGCCCATGAATATAAAGCTTTTTCTCATAATGTTTCTCATTCTTCTAAGTTTTCCTCCAAATTACTCTTAATTTCTACTTCCTGTTGCACAACTTTATATATTAAGATGTATTTTTTCAAAATTTGTTGCATGATTTTAGAAATATTTTACATTAAGAGTATACAGGTATGATAGCATACAAATGAAAAAAAAGGAATACTCATGCTCTATTGCTTTGATAAGGCTGAATTATTTGTCAAATATTATTGCAATTTTTATTCTTAGCCATGTTTTTAATCTAAATAATCTGTTATGGCTTTTGCAAAATCTTTTGCTGACTGATAATTCTGTGCGGTGATTAAATTTCCATCAACGATTATGTTGACTGCGCCCGGCTTGTCTTCTGAAAACAGTGCTCCGTCATAGATAAGAGCGTCTTGTAACAAAAATGGTACAAGTTTGTCTTTTTTAGCGATAGCTTCTTCTTCATTTGTAAAGCATGTTAATTTACGGCCGTTTACAAAAGGTATTCCCTCGTGTTTTGCGCTCAAAAGTCCGGCAGGCCCGTGGCAAATTGCAGCGATTAGTTTGCCTTCTTTGTTCATGTGATTAATTATATGGCCCACAGTTTCGCTTTCTGCAAGGTCGAACATTGGGCCGTGCCCGCCCGGAAGAACTACTGCGTCGTATTTTGTATAATCAATAGTATCTAATTTTTCTGTATCGTTAAGGGCTTTTTTGGCTTCATTCCAAATTATATCTTCAAAAAGGTTTTCACTTGCCGGATCTATTGGGGCAATTTCGCCTGTGAGGGTTGCGACCGTAACTTTCCAGCCTTGTTTTTTGAATTCGTTGTACGGTACGGCGAATTCTTCAAACCAAACACCTGTAGGCTCGCCGTTTTTAAATTCACATATATTTGTTACTACCATTAAAATTTTTTTATTATCTGTCATTTTTCCTCCTTTATTTTAATCTCTTGTATTTTTCTATGAAGCCGTAAATTTTTCATTGCCAAAGCGGAGGGTTTTTGCAATCCTTTTGATTAATGTGAAATAAGTTTTTTGTGGTATGATAAAAGTGCAAAATGAACTTTTCTTTATTAAAATCGTTTTATAAAGAGAAGGATAGGAGATTAGAAAATGAAAAGAATTTTATCAATTATATTTTTAGCAGGTGTGTTTGTAATGACAGGATTAAGGGCGTTTGCGGATGACGCGGCTGAGGCAAGAGCGTTTTTCAACAGCTATGTAAACGCCGCAAATTCATACAGCCCAACCGTTGCCCAAATGTATTCACCTTCAGCGAAGATAATCAGACAAGTTGTAAAGCCTGACGGAACCCTTGTTAACGCTACAACTGACACTGCAACTTACATTAAACAAATGAAACTCGGCCAGGCAGGCGCTAAATTAAGAAATTACAAAAATACTTATTCAAATGTAACAGTTGCAAAATCAGGCGACGGTTATAAAATCAGTTCACTTCGTCAGCCTTCAGGTGAATCTTACAAACTTAAGACATATATGATTGTTAAAAAGCAACCTAATGGCAAATGGCTTATTACAGAAGAAATGATGCAGACAAAACAGCAAATATTCTTGAAATACGCTGACAAAAAATAAAAAAGGGAGTTAGTAGTGGATTTAGAAAAATTTAGATTTTTGACCGCGGGCGAAAGCCACGGCAAGTGCTTAACCGCGATTATTGACGGGGTGCCTGCTGGGTTTAAAATAGATATAGACTTTATCAATAATGAATTGAAGCGCAGACAAACCGGTTACGGGCGCGGCGATAGAATGAAAATTGAGACTGATAAAGTTGAAATTACAGCGGGTGTAAGGTTTGGGATTACAACCGGCGCGCCGATTGCGCTTGTCATTTACAACAAAGACTACGAAAATTGGCAAAAGATTTTGAGCACAAATCCCGCTGACGAAAATGATGAAAAATCTTTTACAAAATACCGTCCTGGACACGCTGATTACGCGGGTTCCGTCAAGTACAACCAGCATGATTTGCGAAATATTCTGGAGCGCTCAAGCGCCCGCAAAACCGCAATTGAAACAGCAGTTGGTGCAGTTGCAAAACTTATTTTGAAACAGTTCAATATCAAATGGCATTCGAGGGTTCTG
This sequence comes from uncultured bacterium, assembly GCA_900554095.1. Classification (GTDB taxonomy): domain Bacteria; phylum Cyanobacteriota; class Vampirovibrionia; order Gastranaerophilales; family Gastranaerophilaceae; genus Scatenecus. The sequence goes on along the minus strand of USGC01000070.1, from coordinate 409 downwards.
CAAATCGGAAGCGCCCTGATTGAAGAAGATTTTAAAGAAGAAATTGACCGTACAAAAGCAAATGGCGATACGGTCGGCGGAAAGTTTGAGGTGGTTTTTGAAAACCTTCCAATCGGCCTTGGCTCTTGCATGCAGCTTGATAGAAAGCTTGATGGCCGTTTGGCGCAGGCAGTTATGAGCATTCCTGCTGTAAAAGCTTTTGCAGTGGGCGACGGGCGGAATTCCTGCGAAATGTACGGAAGCGAATTCCACGATGAAATGTTCCTTGAAGACGGCAAAGTCGTACGTAAAACCAACCACGCCGGCGGTATAGAAGGCGGCATGACTAACGGCGAAGCGCTTGTTATCAAGGCGAATATGAAACCTATTCCGACAATGCGGCAGCCCCTCAAAACCGTTGACAGCGAAA